>JAGYNL010000107.1 GCA_018399865.1 Candidatus Bipolaricaulota bacterium
CTCTGTCAGAGACAGCATGTTGCGCATAACTATCTTCAACTACCCACTCAAGACAGCGACGAACCACTAAATCATTTCCCAAAATATCCACGCTACTATTTCGCCAAGCACAAGCATAAGTAGGATGACTTAGGGCAAATACTATCCTTTCTTTACAACTTGCAGGCCTGTGTGCTATCATCGAATTGTTAAAGGAGGGATACCATGCGCAAAGGTAATGTTCTACTCATGCTTCTGGTGAGTCTGTTAGCAATCTCGGTCCTCGGTCTGTCAGGCCCAGTATTAACTATTTATTCCCAAGGAATTGCTTGCGTGCAAGAATCGCTCACGTTAAGCCTTAACGAGGGGATAAACGACATCAAGCTTACTGTCCCCGGAGGTCTAATTCCGGAGTCCACGATTATTGTAACAGAGCCAACGGTACTTTTACACTCTTTTGATTACACAACTCCTGATAACCTTTATGTGTCTGCGATAGGCAAAAGCGTCCAAGTTATCACCGCTAACGGAATCTATAGAGGAACACTTCTGACGTATCAGGCAGATACTGTGACCATAATCGATTCTTCAGGAGAGATACGCACCATTGCCCAGCCACAACAAGTTAACCTCGGCGATAAAGATACTTATCTCCTTGATCCAAGGTTATCACTTACAATCCATTCGGAGGTATCGGGAGACTTTCCAGCCACGTTCTCTTACCTCACCCAAGGCCTCTCTTGGGCAGGCAGTTATATATGCTTGTTGGATGAAGAAGAGTCAACGTTGTCCATTCAAGGGCAGATAACATTAAGCAACCAATGCGGGCTTGATTTTCCGCAAGCGACCATCCGCTTTGTGGCCGGAGACGTGAGCCAGGTAGAAAAGACCATTACAGAATTTCGAGCTATGGCAGTTCCAGCTTCTCCTATGGGCATGGGGGATATGGAGCAAGGTGTTTTTGAATATCACCTATACACGCTGCCCGGAACCATTAATCTTGCAAGCGGTGATCAGCTGATAGTTCCATATACAGGGGCAAGCAATGTCCCAGTAGAGAAGAAATACACTTACGACGGAGCCAATAGCTCGGCAGTGCAAGTCCAAATTGCATTTGATAACACTGTACAGAACAACCTTGGAATACCCTTACCGGCAGGTGCTGTGCGTCTGTTCGGAGAAACTGACGGCGCGCTCCTCTTGCTGGGTGAGGATATGATTGCTCACACAGCTAAAGAAGAGACTGTTAATTTGGACGTTGGCAGTGCATTCGACCTGGTAGGAGAAAGGACGCAGATCAGTCGTGAGAAAATTGCCCAATCCACCTACCGTGAGACCTATCACATCACTCTTCGAAATCACAAAGATACAGCCGTTTCAATAGACGTTATGGAGCACTTGAGCGGGACCTGGAAAATTATGTCCAGCTCACAGCCTTATGAAAAAGTGGATTCGAATAACATCAAGTACCAAGTAGAAATCCCCTCTGACGGGGAGAAAGAGGTAGAATACACAGTTGAGTACAACTACTAATCCGATAACAGAGCAAGAAATGCTCGCCCGCTACAAGCAGGCAGTGGAGCAGGCAATAGTACATGTCCCGGTAAAAAACGGTGTGGTAGAGATAGACTCCCTGTGGGTGGAGACATCAATTCCCTACCCCTTGTTACTGGAGATCCTTACACGCGACGATCTCGTTTTGCCGGAGAATGTTAAGCGGATAAACACAACCTCGCGTGTGCTTACAGGAGAAAACCGTGGCAAAAAAAGTGGGTCGAGAAGAAGGAGCAAAAATAAGGTTCGGAACTGACGGTTGGCGTGCGGTCATTGCCAAGGGCTTTACTTTTGACAACGTAGGGCGAGTGGCTGAAGCAACAGCCAAGTTTCTCCTTTCTAAGGACCGCAAGAACCTCAAAATCTATACTGATTGGGGATCTCCCTACCGGCCAGCAGCGGATGGGGTTGTAATTGGTTACGACATGCGCTTTCTTTCACCAGAGTTTGCCAACTATTTTGCTCTTGTGTTGCGCGACTCTAGAATCCCAGTGGTGGTAAGCGAAGCTCCTGTCACAACTCCTGCTGTCTCTTACGCGGTTGTAAGCCGAAAAGCGGCAGCAGGGATCATGGTTACCGCTAGCCATAATCCGGCCATTTACAACGGTATCAAATACAAGGCCGAGTACGGAGGTTCCGCCCCATCCGAGGTTACCGATGGTGTGGAGAAGCAT
>JAGYNL010000108.1 GCA_018399865.1 Candidatus Bipolaricaulota bacterium
ACTGCGGTTCGATCAACTTGGAGCATTTGCCTATTCACAGGAGGAAGGAACGCCGGCATCTCTACTACCAGACCAGCTTTCAGACAGGGTCAAGGAGGATCGCGTACGTGAGTTGATGCTTACCCAACAAGAAATAGTCTTTGCTCACAATGCTTCCTTAGTTGGGCAACAGATGGAAGTGCTGATCGATAAGGCGGGAGATGAAGAATCTGTATGGTTAGGGCGTTGTCGTACTCAAGCTCCCGATGTTGACTCTCTAACTTATATACGGGGCAAAGACCTTGTACCTGGGCAGTTTGTGGAAGTGGAAATCATTAGCGCAGACAATTATGACCTAATTGCTGCACCGATCAAGGAGAATACCGATGGGATACTTGGTTGAGATCGATGTATCATTGCGGCCTTCTCCGGTAAGTGTGGGGCTTATATGGGCTGAGGGGATCCAGAGGCCCATGGTTAATGACAGGGCTCCGGAATTCTTGACCGAGACGATCTTGCAGGCGAGAAAGGCCGGAGAGGAATTTATTTCCTCACAAATACGCTCTAGCGTGCGCAAGATGCTTCGCTATGGTAGGTATCACGCAAGCGGGCGTGGAAAGCCAGCAAGCGAATTCCTCTTGAAGGCTGCTTTGCGCGATGAGTTTCCATTAGTAAACGGCCCGGTTGATGTGAACAACGCAATCAGCCTTGCCTCCGGGCTTCCCGGTTCGATCTTTGATTCGGATATCTCGGGGACCCAGCTATTGATAAGGCGCGGTCATCCTGGCGAAACGTACGTGTTCAATAATTCCGGGCAGTTAATCGATCTGCAGGATTTGATACTAGTATGTTACAAAAATGAGGGTAAATGGGAGCCATGTGGCAACCCGGTCAAGGATTCGATGATCACTAAGGTGACTGAGAAAACCAAGAATGTAATCGGTGTAGTTTATTGTCCTATAGATCAGCCGAGGGATGTACTGAAACAATGGATAGAACGATACGCTCAGCTCCTCTCATCCCACTGCGGGGCTGAAGTAACTGGTTCAAGGATTGTTGAGCGCTAGTTCTGAAAACCACGTATAACCTTATGAAATGGCATTGGGGCTGCTGGTATCCTTATCGTTGGCTGCTTGATTATCAACAGAATCAAGCAGCCTGATAAGTCCTAAATGTGCCACAAGCTACTAGCACAAGTAAAATCCTTTAAACCCTACACCTTTATATGTTCTTACCAAATAATCAACTGATCAGAAAAGGATCGTGATGTCGGAGGAGGCTTTCACCTCTTCGAACCATTCATTCCATCGATTAGACTTAGCTGTATCTAGAAGCCTTTCACGAATCCCTTCTGACACCTCGTCTAAAGGTTTGATCGTACCTTCATCATTGGTGTAATCGGCCTGATGGGCGTTGTAGTATTCCTGTATCTGTTCGTTGCTCACCGTTACATCAGAAACCACTGTTTGTTGCAGTGCTTGAACCATCAGTTGTTCCCTGAAGCTTTTCTCTAGGCGCGTCTTATACTCCTCGAGTGATGAGCCCTGTTGTATTAGGGCGGCATCTATCTGTTCTGTGGTCATCTGGTTTTGCTGCATAATTTGATCAAGGTATGACTGCACTTTCTCTGCTAGCTCGGACTCATCGACACTCATTTCCAGGACTTCCGCCTGTTGAAGCATTAAACGACTGTCGATTATCTGGTCTAGCACGTCTCGCTGGTAACGATCAAGAAAGGCCGCTCCCTCTGGGGTGGAAAGCAGGCTCTGGGCAAACGCCTGCGGCAGATCAGATAATAGCACTTGAAAGATCTGGGACATGCCAGAGGAACTATTTAATGCGGCCATGCTGATTTCCTCGCCGTTGACAATAGCAGCAATGGTATTAGATGGTGTTTGTGTTTCCACTGAGCCATCTTGAGCAAAAGAAAAAACGCAGCTTAACAAAAGGCCAAGCAATACTAGTAACGATATTCTTTTCACGTAAAGCCTCCGTTTGATTCTTAGTTACCAAACATCGTCCGTCATTATCCGGGGCTTTTCAAGTAGAACCTGATGCCGCGATGTATCCCAGTTTGTGCCTGGTTATATATAAGAAAGGTTCTATTTGTCAGTCTGGATGGCTGAAAAGGCTATGAGAAACCGGGTTAGGCCAGGTTGCAACGCAGTCATGTGTTGCCTTAAGTGTGAAACATAGATAATTCATTTCATTACAACTCCGAGCTAAAGCGGACCCTGCGGGCAAGATAGCCTTTCACTGAAGCCTGAATCTTTAAGAGAGATAGCTAGTTGCTAGTTAAAATATTCTCAGCCGCTTAACGTAATACGAGTTTGAACTTGTTATGGTATGGGGCGAGAAAGCGTTTTAGTGATAGGCTTTGTTTATGTAAAACAACCAAGTTGGCAGTCACGGATCCGTAATTTGAGTTTTTCTGCTGCTGCCGACACTCTCATTTTTGGCACTTGTAAGTCAGAGGCAATCTTCCAGGCTACAGCGCAGGGAAGCTGTCCGTCTACCAAACGGGACGTAAGGACTTGCTGTAATTCGTCAGTAACCTGGTCTTTGAAGTTTTCTACGGGACGCTTTCCTTGGGGGTAACCGAACAAGCCAAGCTGACAATGGGATATCTTGATCGATTCCTCGGTTGCTATCCGGCCAATGTGGATGGGATCAACACCGATTCTCTCTGCAAGGGCAAATGCCCTTGCGCAGGGAAGTGTGCCATCAATCAGCTCTTGCATCACAAGCGGCTTCAAGTCTTCCATCTCACGTGTATTGTCCATTAGATTGTAGATTTGCACAAGCTTCTATCTGGGAAAAACACGTGCTATAAGTTATCCTTTTGCATCAGATATGGTATCTTAAAGGGGATAAATGCTGATTTGGGTTGGCTTTTCGTTTTCTATCGCGGCGTTGCTTTACGTATCCAGGCGTAGTATTTGGTTGGCGATGACAATCGCAGCAGCGCTTCTTGCCGTTTTTACGCTTTCTGCTAATGAAATATTCATAGCAGTTACGCGCACCTTTACTGATCCATCAGTTCTCCTGATTGCGTTCGTGGTTGGAGTTATTCCCCTCATAGGTGGCCAGCTCGAGCAATCCGGGGGAATGGACAAGCTAGTTGCGAATATGCGCATGGGAAAGAAGCTATTTTTCGCTGTTTCTCCGGCGCTTCTAGGACTGCTTCCCATGCCCGGAGGAGCACTTTTATCTGCCCCGTTGATTGAGCGTGGAGGAGAAGGCGTGCCGGCCGAGGTAAAGGCAGCCGGCAATGTCTGGTTTCGGCACGCGTTTCTCTTGGTGTACCCATTGGGGTCGTCACTGATTGCCTCTACTAAGATGGCTTCGGTTAGCCTTTATCAGGCAATTTTATACCTCTTTCCGGCCTTTGTAATCACCGTTGTTATAGGGTATTTCCTGATACTGCGCGATGTGTCCGGCAAAATGACCTACGAAAACTGTTTCTCTCTTTCAGGACTTCTGGTTCCTCTGGGGATCATTCTTGTTGCTCCGGCGATCGACCTTGTGATGAAGTCGACACTGCATCTTTCGCCGCCTGAGATCGGTACTGCTGTTGGGGTAAGTGTAAGCTTGCTTTTGGCGGTTGTGACTGGCGGTATAGGAGCAGGGCAGATGGTTATCATAGCAAAAAAGATGAAGCCTTGGAAGTACTCGCTAATAATCCTGGCAATGTTTTTATTTCTGAACGTTTTCACGCTCTCCGGGTCTCCGGAGATGCTTGGCTCACTTAATATGCCACCCATTGTACTTTGTGTTGTAATTGGATTTGTCCTAGGGTTAATCACCGGACGTATTGAGACACCTATTGCTATTGTGATTCCCATATTCCTGATTGCGCATGGTGCTGTATCTCTTCCTGTATTTGCCGTTACGTATTTCTCTATTTATCTAGGTTACTTGATAAGTCCTGTGCATCCTTGCGTTTCGGTTTCGCTTGAGTACTTCTCAGTGCCGATATCTTCATTTCTTCGTCGCATGGCGCTTCCGGTGGTCATTGCTGGATTGGCTGATATGGCGGTTGCACTGCTAGTGATGTGAAGCATGGATAACCACACGGCTAATCATCCTTGTTCCTAAGGCAACCTTGTTGTTTAGCAAAAGACTATCTGCTTTGTGATTTGTCCGGGCTCGAAGTGAAGAACTTCTTTGTGGTCACTTTTTGATCCTGGCAATAAAAGTGCTGCAAGTAGTCCAAAAATTGTCAAAAGAGAATCTACACATGGCAAAGGAAGTTACGTCCTGGTTTTTAAGCATTTGTAATGTACAGCAGGCAATGATATAGATGGTGAAATAATCAGGAACTTGATTGATCTGCATATGCTATCGAGCTGCTCAAACGAAACGCTAAGCTATAGAAGAAAGCTTTGTTTTGGCTACGACGAAGTGTAAAATGAATT
>JAGYNL010000109.1 GCA_018399865.1 Candidatus Bipolaricaulota bacterium
GTAATCAACATATCAAGGAGGCAGCATGAAGGTTCACGAGTATCAGGCTAAAGAGCTGTTCTCTTCATTTTCCATCCCAATACCAGCTGGAAGAACAGTCTCTACGCCGCGTGAGGCAAGTGAGGTAGCCTCTACTTTCTCTGGCCCGGTAGTGGTTAAGGCACAGATCTACGCGGGAGGGAGAGGAAAAGCAGGCGGGGTTAAGATTGTTGACTCTCCCAAGGAAGCAGAGGATGCTGCAGAGAAGATCCTTAATCGTCCACTAGTGACGCATCAGACCGGTCCTGAAGGGCGTATAGTGCATCGACTGCTGATTGAGGAAGCAACGCAAGTTAAGAAAGAGATCTACTTGGGAATCACAATTGACCGTTCGCGTAGACTTCCAGTGATCATGGCAAGCCCAGCTGGGGGAATGGACATCGAGCAGATAGCTAAGGATTCTCCGGAGAAAATCTTCAAGGAATGGGTCTCGCCAGAGATTGGGTTACGTCCGTTTCAGTGCTATAGATTGGCGGCAAAATTGGGGCTAAGCGCGCAGGCAACCAAGCAAACGGCAAGCATTGTCAACAACCTTCACCGATTGTTTGTGGACAAGGATTGCACGTTGGTTGAGATCAACCCTTTGGTTGTCGATTCAGAGGATAAGGTTATTGCACTGGATGCGAAGATTAACTTTGATGATAACGCTGTTTTTCGTCACCCGGAGATCGAAAAACTCCAGGACCCAAACGAGGAAGATCCACTTGAATTGCAAGCAAAGCAGAACCACTTAAACTACATTAAGCTCGATGGAAACGTGGGATGCTTGGTCAACGGAGCCGGTTTAGCCATGGCGACTATGGATCTGATCAAGCTTGCTGGAGCAGCACCGGCGAATTTCCTGGATGTCGGGGGAAGCGCAAATGAAGAAATGATTGAGAAGGGTTTTTCGCTTTTGCTTTCAGACCCAGACGTGAAAGCGGTGTTCATCAACATCTTTGGCGGAATACTGCGCTGCGACATTCTTGCGCGTGGTATAGTAGCTGCAGTTAAGAAACTCCAGGTTCAGGTTCCGGTGATTGTGCGCTTAGAGGGCACAAATGTTGATCAAGGAAGGAACATTCTTGCTCAATCTGGACTGCAATTCTTGCGAGCTGCTGACCTAGATGAGGCGGCGACATTGGTGGCTCAAGCACTGGGAGGGAGGGAAGAATGAGCATCCTAGTCAGTGAAAGTACGCGAGTTCTGATTCAGGGTATCACTGGAAGGGAAGGTGGCTTCCACACAGAACAGATGATCGCTTATGGTACCAAAGTCGTAGCTGGAGTCACCCCCGGCAAAGCAGGACAAACCGTGAATAGTGTCCCAGTGTTCAATACGGTTGCTGAAGCTGTCGAGGCTTCCAGTGCAAATGTGTCTATGATCTTTGTTCCTCCGAAGTTTGCCGCTGACGCGATTCTGGAAGCAGCAGAGGCAGGTCTAGAGCTCATCATCTGCCTAACAGAGGGAATCCCGGTAAACGATATGGTCGTTGTTCGTAGGTACTTAGATATCAGGGGTACTAAGCTCATTGGGCCTAATACGCCTGGCATTATCTCTCCTGGTAAGGCAAAGCTGGGCCTAATGGCGGGCTACATTCATCGCCAGGGCAGTGTAGGGGTAATGTCGCGGAGTGGTACATTAACTTACGAGGCGGTGAATCAGCTTTCCCAGCGTGAAATTGGCCAGTCCACATGCGTAGGAATAGGAGGGGATCCGATAGTTGGCCTTTCCTTTGTGGACTTATTGGGGATGTTCGAGGCAGATCCCGAGACCAAGGCTATGGTGCTGATTGGAGAAATAGGGGGCAATGCTGAAGAGGAAGCAGCTCACTACATAGCTGATAATGTAAATAAACCCGTTGTGTCATTCATTGCTGGACGAACCGCGCCTCCAGGAAGGCGGATGGGACATGCTGGAGCGATAGTGACAGGTGGAAGCGGAACAGCAGCGGCAAAGATCGCTGCTCTTGCTGAGGCAGGTGTAACTGTCGTGGAAAGCCCTGCCGGAATTGGACATGCAATTGAGGAAGTTATGTGAATCTCTCCTCTTGACAGATAAGGGGAAAAGGGTTATATAGTCCGCGCGCCGGGATTTGTGATCATAAGCACGAGCGCAAATAACCCGCAACCAACTAATAAGGAGCGAATCGATGCGAACAGAAGTTCGGTTTGCTGGCTTTGGCG
>JAGYNL010000110.1 GCA_018399865.1 Candidatus Bipolaricaulota bacterium
GTTTCTTAATGGCACCCTTGCTCTTCACGAAGAGCTTGAGCTGCGCTTGGCAAGGTTTGTTGGTATGGAGGCTTCACTTGTCTTCAGCACTGGCTATCAAACCAATTTAGGTACCTTGTCGGCACTAATCGGAAGAGGTGATGTGATCATAGGAGATCGCGAGAATCATGCTAGCCTTGTTGACGGTTCCCGACTGGCTTTGGGTAAGCTATTACGCTTTCGACACAATGACATGAATGATCTAGAGCATGTTTTAGCCGGTGTTCCGCGAGAAGCTGGCAAATTGGTTGTGGTAGATGGTGTGTTTAGCATGAGTGGGGAGATTGCTCCTATTCCAGAGATTGTTTCTCTTTGTCAGAGGTACGAAGCACGGCTGATGGTTGATGATGCTCATGGGATTGGCGTCACTGGTCTTGGACACGGCACAGCTGCCCACTACGGGATGACAGATCATGTTGACCTTATTATGGGAACGTTTAGCAAATCACTGGCTTCAATTGGAGGTTTTATTGCGGGAGCGGCTTCAACTATTCATTGGATAAAGCACCTGGCCCGTTCCCTGATCTTCAGTGCCAGCCTTCCGGCACCAAATGCTGCTGCTGCCCTTGCGTGCCTTGATGTTATCAAGCAGGAACCTGAGCGGGTGAAGCGGGTTAACCAGATTGCGGAAGGTATGCGTGGGCGTTATCGTGAATTAGGACTTAATGTTGGCGAAGGTAAAACGCCTATCATTCCGATATTTATCGGAGATCAGCTAAAGACAATGAGGATGTGGAAGGCCCTATTTGAAGCAGGAGTCTACACGAATGTTGCTATTCCTCCCGCGGTTCCACTCGGGCGATCGATTTTGCGAACTAGCTACATGGCTACCCATACAGACGAGCAGATGAATAAGGTAATAGATGTGGTTGCCAGCGCAGCAATAACTGAGGGTGTGTCAGTTAATTGGTAGGGAAAAAAACGGCACTGTAGAAATGAATGCGATACTAGTCACAGACACAAGTACTCTGTTGGAATGAAATCAGGCTCAGTAATCGGAGAAATGCTTCAGTAGTCCTTAAAAGCTGTTCTTGCTATAATAATAGAGGGTACAATACTCAAGGAAGGTGATAATGATGAAGTGGACCACGTTGATTGTGGGCATACTGCTATGCAGTATAGCGGCATTTGGTACTCCGCTGTCCCTTTGCGACTTCCACTCGCCACAGACCAGTTTGACTGATCTCAGGCTGTCTATGAGTTACAGGTACTTTGACAATCCGGCGAACGTTGGAGTAGAGGTAAACTCGGGCAAGTTAGGCTTTAATTATTCCCGGCTTTTCGATTCTCTAGATTATGGCTTCACACTTTCTGGAGGCGGGTCTATCAATCTAGATGATTTTGTAGTTTCTGGCGGTCTTGGCCAGGGAAACGGAACTTTCCGTTATTACTTAAGTGAAAAGATGCCTGTTTTCGGGTTTGGTGGGGCAAATCTTTCGTATTCCTTTGGTCAGAGCAAACCTTCTGTAAGTATTAGCGTTGGAGTTGGTTACGGAAGGTTCAGTGATGTCACACCGATGGCAAAGGCAATGACTATTCAACAGGATCTCATAGCCCTTGGTGCGATAAGTGGCCCTCTTTCAGATGATGCATTAATGGCAATAGCTGAGGAAATTGGCAGAAGGGCAGAGTATGACACTATAAAGGCTCTAGTAGCAGCTATCGAACCGATAATCGAGCAGACAGCTGGGGTTACTTTAGACGCGCGCGCTATTCTCACTGTTGAGGATGACATCCTGGCGACGGGGGACGAATTAAGCTGTGGTTGGGCAGTGCAGGCAGGGTTAGGTTACGAATTGATTGATCCATCGGGCGGTGCTCAGGATGTATTGGTGACTATTTCAGGCGATGCTTCGCTTGCCCCAGCTCCAGGATCTCAATTGACACTGCACGCGGATCTCTACGGCCCCTTTGATATTCTATCTGAGAATACCCTGGCTGTGAGCGGGGCTTATACTTTTGCCCTGAAGCAGGACGTAGATCTTATCCTCAACTATCAGCTACAGCGTGTCCAGCCGTTGGCAGGAAACATATCAGAGAGCCAATCACTTACAGCTTCTGTCTCCTTTAACATTGGGGAAGTAAATATCGCGGTTGAGGGTGGCCTAACCAAAGGTATTGGTGCAACTGGCTGGTCTCAGGAGATCACTATATCAGCCGGGATGGACCTTCTGTAGACAGTTATTGTCAGTAACTAACCAGCGGGGAGGTCTTAGACTTCCCCGTTTTTGTTGATCTTGAAAAAGTGGATGCGGCAACTTTGGGGTTGGAGGTTGTCCTATAGCTGATTTGCTGATAAGGGATTGAGATACTACTGAGAGATTAAATGGAGCGTTTTGGAGAGCAGTTGGGTGTATGACTAATGAAGTTACTAGTTGTTTATGCTGATCGTTTTGCTTATAGAACCACACTTAAGTCCATTGACTCAGAAGATGATCTGGATGAGAGTAAAGGGATTGATAATGCCATTGTGGGCTTCATTCATGTTGAGCCACATGATGAACAAAGAGCAGGTGCAGTGGAAACTCACCTGGTCAAACATCTCAAGTGGGCAGCGAGGAAGAACCAGACTATGAGAATCGTATTGCACTCATTTGCTCATCTTGCGGAGGAAAAGGCTTCTTGGGAGTTTACCAAGGGTCTTCTCGATAGAGCTCAAGAAAGACTCAATAAATCAGGTTACGAGACTCATCAGACACCTTTTGGGTTCTTCCTTGACTTACACGTGGATGCCCCTGGACATCCACTAGCGCGTATCTTCAAGTCCGTTTAGCTTATCTTCTCTCTTTCCAGAAGCAGGCAGCTACATTTTAGTTGCTGCATGCTGTGAACAAGCTACCGTATTACTTATGTAACTTGTTCAATCATAAGCCTCTCTAATTTCCTGGGTTGCTAGAAGTTCGTCAAGGTGCTTCATAGCATCCCACGATTCAAGGTTCTTGTGGACCGTGTAGTACTTCTGCGGGATAGGGTGTGTTCCCACGATTACCGGAACGTGGTATTGTTCCTGTATGAATGACACGAAGTAATCAATATACGGGCAGGGAGGGTAACCCACTACAAATCCTGTTGCCAGGTGTATAGCTCGGGCTCCATTTTTTACCATCTCTGCCGGCACATACTCGATATTGCCACCCGGACAGCCACCGCAAGTGGAATAGCCAACGAGTTCTAGAGATTCGGTAACCGGATAGCGGGAAAAGGCGCCGCTTCTCTCCTTCATTGCACGCAGACACTTGCCGCCTCCGCAAGCGCGATAGCGGTCGCAAATGATTATTCCAATTTTCATGTTGCCTCCTAGTAGCGGGAGTCTAGACGGCCAAGGACGTGACGTCAAGCTGGGCAACTTTTGGCCGTTCGCGTGCTGTAGCAAGTGGGCAAAAGGTTCAGCTTCACAAAGCTAGGTAAGGTCATCTTAGAACTTGAAATAGCAATAACGCCTGCTTATTCTTCAAAACACCATGAGCTTGATCATTGCGGTCAGGGATGACCAGGATATAGTGCTTGCTAGTGACGGGCGCGTGCTTGATGATCACTCCTGCGTTATTTCTGAGCACTCCCTCAAGACGCTTGCTCTTAACCACGATGTCTGCCTTGGTCTTGCCGGGCCGTCGTACACAATGAGACAGGTACTTACGTCGCTTGGCGTCAGGTGTCGTGGCACCCACCCCATTGACCTTCTCGGTGAGTGTCAAGAAGTTGCGTGCCCAGTTGATGTTGACTACCAGGATGCTCGCAACGAAATCATAAACGTTCTACGTTGGATGGCGAGAAACCTTACGCCTAGCAATCGCTTGACAAACATCCCGGCAGTAATCTTAGCAGGAAGACGGGGAGGTCAACCCGCTTTAAGCCAGTGGACGTATCCAGCGGGCACATTAGAGCCGTCAGTGAACGTGGGTTACTATCATGCGATAGTGGGCAGCCTGCCTGAACCAGGATCACAAGCATTGCATGACCTTCATAGAATGGTGGAAGCAGAGGAGATTACCACAGGGGCAGAGGAAAGACTGGCTGTGGCGGTGCGATTTTGTGCTGACTACTTTGGAAGATACGGACCAATTAACAAGAACATAGCTATGCGTCGTTTGTCGCATAGTTTTGAATTGGATATTGCATAAAGAGGATTCCTTGACTGAACAGCCGCTTACCATTATCATTATTGGCAGTCAATAATATTAAGTGCTAATGCATGGTTGTGGGATTTTTGGGAGGTTTAAGATGCCGCTCTATCGGTACAAATGTGGATCTTGTGGCAGCGAATTTACTGTATTGGTACGGCAAAGAAGCGATGGTGATGACATCGTATGCCCGGATTGTGGAAGCAGGCATACACAGAAAGTGGTATCACGGGTGGCAATTCAGTTCAAAGGAAGTGGCTACTACAAGACAGACTATGCGCGTAGGGGTAAGTCACAAGCTGGTATGAAGACGAGTGCTTCTAGTCAGCCAGAAGACTCAGCTAGGCAGGAGAAATCGCCATCTGACTTAAAGGTAGATAGCAACAAGGATAACTCGGAAAGCAGAAAGTCACAACCTTCTAAGTCTGCAAGCAAGCAGTACCAGCTCAAAGAAAGACCCAAACCTGCGAATAGCTAAACTGCTGGCCGGCGGGAATAGCTGTTTAGAAGCGCCAGGCACTGCTTAGATAATATTATACATTATTTCACCATGTCATAGTATTTTTATGGCTTGCTTGTTTTTGTTCTGGTTATTATCGTTTAATGCTGGAGTTGATCAGCTGGTTTTAGCGGATAGGTTACAAATCTCTAGGAAACAGGAGGTGGGGATGACTAGGAAATTGGTCCTACTTCGGCATGGAGAGAGCGAATGGAACTTAGCAAATAAGTTTACAGGCTGGACAGACGTTGATCTTAGCCCCCGTGGGGTGAGTGAGGCGCATAGAGCAGGTGAGATACTTCGAGAAGAGGGTTACACGTTTGATATTGCCTATACCTCTGTTTTGAAGCGGGCGATTCGTACTCTATGGATTGCGCTTGATGAGCTAGATTTAATGTGGATCCCTGTTTACCGAAGCTGGCGCTTAAACGAGAGGCATTACGGAGCGCTGCAGGGCCTGAACAAGAAAGAAACGGCCGAGGAGAAAGGCAAAGAGTTGGTTCACCAATGGCGGCGAAGTTACGCTGTTCGCCCTCCCGAGCTAGAGCCTGATGATAAGCGACACCCACGGTTGGACCCGCGATACGCACAACTCGAACCAAGTGAAGTGCCAGCAACCGAATGTTTGAAGGACACTCTGGAGCGGGTATTGCCGTATTGGCATGAGGAAATCGTGCCTGCGGTTAAAGGAGGTGAACGGGTTTTGATCGTGGCGCATGGCAACAGCATGCGTGCGCTGGTCAAATACCTAGATAATGTCTCCGAAGAGGAGATTACTGGTCTTAACATCCCCACTGGGTTTCCTCTTGTATATGAACTTGACGATGACCTTAAGGCTCTTAAGCACTACTATCTTGGTGACGCCGATGAGATAGAAGAAGCAACTTCTTCTGTGGCCAAGCAAGCCTCTACTAAGAATTAGCGCAGTTAGGTTAGTTAGCTCATTTTGATATTGCTTAAGTGTGACTAAGGTGGAAGGGGCTCTGAATAGGGATTTGTTACACAATAGACCCGTGGTGCATCTGACAAGCCTTGGGTGCGCGAAGAATTTGGT
>JAGYNL010000111.1 GCA_018399865.1 Candidatus Bipolaricaulota bacterium
TCTCTCTCGCACCTGAGGTTCTGTAGTTAAGGAGTGGATGATGAGAAAGGTTAGGAAAGGGGATCGGGTTAAGGTAATTGCCGGCAATGACCGCGGAAAATACGGCAAAGTTATGGTCGTATACCCCGATCAAGAGAGGATAATTGTGGAGAACGTGCACATGATCACCAAACACCAACGGGCTACACAAAGCTTGCGGGAGCCGGGAATCATAAAGCGCGAGGGAACCATACATATATCTGACGTGCTTGTCGTATGCCCCGAGTGCGGTGCCCCTACTCGTATTGGTTTTACTGAGGTAGACGGCGAGAAAATGCGCCAGTGTAAGCAATGTGGGGAGACGTTTAGGTAAAGATGCTACGAGAGAAATTTGAGAAAGAAGTGGCTCCAAGGCTGATGAAGGAGCTTCATGTCACAAACGTAATGGAGATTCCGCACATTGTGAAAATAGCCATAAATATGGGTGTATCCGATAAGGACAATCCCAAAGTATTGGAAGGGGCGGTTGCCAATCTGGCAATGCTTGCGGGTCAACAACCTATTGTTACGAAGGCCAAGAAATCGATCTCGGATTTTCATCTTACTGAAGGGGATCCAATTGGATGCAAGGTGACACTACGACGGGATAGGGCGTACGAGTTTCTGAATAAGTTGGTAAACGTGGTTCTCCCGGGGATCCGGGATTTCCGTGGGCTATCGGCTAGTTCATTCGATGGCCGAGGGAACTACACCTTGGGCCTGAGAGAACAGCTTATATTTCCGGAAGTCTCATACAAGGATATTGTGTCAATGCAGGGAATGGATGTGACAATAGTGACTACAGCGCGAGATGATAAGGAAGGATATGCTCTGTTAAAAGGGCTTGGGTTCCCGTTCAAGGACTAGGGGGATTATGGCAAAGAAAGCATTAGTATTGAAGAGCAAGCAAGAGCCAAAGTATTCTACCAGGGGATATAGCAGGTGTAGGATATGCGGGCGTGCGCACGGTTACATGAGCGATTTCGGAGTTTGCCGGCTTTGTTTCCGGAAACTTGCTCACACTGGTCAGATCCCAGGGATAAAGAAGTCAAGCTGGTAGGTATGGAGAGATAAATATGGTAGCACATCCTATTGCCGACATGCTGACCCGAATACGGAACGCTAACGCCGTCTTTCATTCAGAGGTATCTATTCCTCACTCAAAAATGAAGGAATCCATAGCTCGTATTCTGGAGGAAGAGGGGTATATTGCAGGTTACGAGGTTGTCGCAAATGACGTACAGTCGCAGCTCCTGCTTAAGTTGAAGTATCACGGTGAGCGGAGTCGAGCCAAGCGTGCGATCACGACTATTAAGCTTGTGAGCAAGCCCAGCCGTCGTGTCTACGTAACGAAAGATTCTATTCCACAGCCTTTGGGAGGAATGGGGGTATGCATTCTCTCCACCTCGCTGGGCATGTTGTCTGGGCAACAGGCCAGAGAGCGCGGAACCGGTGGGGAAGTTATCTGTGAGGTTTTTTGAGGTGGTACGTCATGTCTAAGGTCGGAAACGTTCCAGTGGCTATTCCTGATGGGGTTAAGATAGATGTGTCGCAGGCAATGATTACCGTTACAGGCAAGCATGGCCAGTTGGCGCAGGATTTTCGCCCTGACTTGGTGAGCATCACTGTGCAGGACGGACTTGCTACAGTAGTTAGAAAGCAAGAAGGAAAGCAGCACCGTGCTTTCCAGGGACTGTATCGCAGCTTGTTGGCCAACATGGTCCATGGGGTAGCAGAGAAGTGGGAGAAGTCGCTAATGGTAAAGGGGCTTGGATATAGGGCGCGTATGCAAGGCAACACTCTCATCCTTGACCTTGGATACTCGAATCCGGTGGAGTACGAGCTACCTAAGGGTATAGAGGCAGAGCTCCCCAACCCTAATGAGGTGATCATTAGAGGGATCGATAAGCAGCAGGTGGGACAAACTGCGGCTAAGATCAGGGCGGTGCGTAAGCCGAATGTTTATAGCGGGAAAGGAATTCGCTACAAGGATGAGATTGTACTGCACAAAGCTGGGAAGCTAGGTGGATCCACTTCTGGTTAGGGAGAGTCGAATAAAATGACAGGTTTTAATAGAAAAGCGGAATGTGCAAAACGTCACTTGCGCCTGCGAAAGAAGGTGCATGGTACTGTAGCACGGCCGCGGCTGAGTGTTTCTAAGAGTATTCGTCACATATATGCTCAGGTGATCGACGATGATGCGGGACACACGTTAGTGTCTGCCTCTACCTTGGATAAAGACCTGATCGGTAAAGTAAGCGGAAGCAATAAGGCCGCTGCAAAGGAAGTGGGAAAACTCTTGGCTGCACGAACACTGGAGAAGAAAATCGAAACGGTGGTTTTCGACAGGGGAGGACACCCGTATCATGGCGTGATCGCTACCTTGGCTGAAACTTGCCGTAAGGGAGGGCTGAGGTTTTGATTCCCACACGTCAGCGTCGTCGACCAGTCG
>JAGYNL010000112.1 GCA_018399865.1 Candidatus Bipolaricaulota bacterium
CTCGATTCATCCGCAGAGGAAAAGGACCGCGGGTACTCGATTGACATGGCACTCGGATCTTTCGATGCTAAAGGCGGGCGAATTACTCTTATTGATACTCCGGGCGGGAACGAGTTTGTGGAGGAGATATACAAGGCAGTTCCAGTGGCTGATCTTTCCGTTCTAGTTTTAAACGGGGAGAAGGGAATTGAAGTTGTAACTGAACGTGCTTGGGAAATTAGTGGTGGAGCTAACCGGCCAACAGCAGTGTTTGTAAACCATATGGACAATGCAGATGTTGACTTCTCTGGGCTGTTATCTTCATTGCGGGACGAATTTACAGGCAAGTTTGTCCCAGTTGAATATCCGATTCGTGAAGGAGGGTCCTTTGTTGGTGTGGTGGATATCCTTGCTGATAGAGCGTTTTACTTCGCGGACAAAGGGAAGAAAGACATCCCTTCGGAGTTACGAGACAAGATCGATGAGCTAAGAGACTTTATGTTAGAGGAGATCTCCGGTGTCGACGATGAGCTAATGATGAAATTCCTTGAGGAAGAGGCAATTACTCCAGACGAGCTGAAGGCTGCCCTTGCAAAGGGAGTAGCTAGCGGTGAGATTGTGCCGGTCCTTTGCGGTTCAGCGTCCGAGGAGAAAGGGATCGATATGCTTATGGAAGCGTTCGTGAATCTAATCCCCGAACAGGAAGTAAGATCTGATCAGCCAATGAGAGCGGTTGTTTTTAATTTGGCGGATGATCCTTATGTCGGTCGTCTTACTTATGTGAGGGTTATTGAGGGCACTCTCAAGGAAGGCGCAACTTGCCATGATGTAAAGAGTGGTCATAAGCTTGAAGTTCGTGACCTATACCAGATTGAAGGGATTAAGCAGAAGCGTGTGGAGAAGGCGGTGGCGGGAGACATTGTAGCTTTAGGGAAAATAGAGAATGTTTCGTTGGGAGCTACTATTGCTGCTCAGGAAGGGGCAGAGGCTTTCGCTATGCCGGAGTTTCCACAGCCAGTCTATTCACGTATGATTCTCCCAAAGAGCCAATCTGATGTAGAGAAGATGAGCAGCGCCCTAAAGGAATTATCGACGGAGAAAGCCACCATAAATGTTCAACGAGATCCGGTTACCAGAGAAACCTTGCTCTGGGGAATGGGGGACGTGCACCTATCCGTGCTTATAGACCGTCTGAAGAATCGCTATAACGTTGAGCTGGAAACGCACCGCCCGCGCATTCCTTACAAAGAGACAATTCGCAAGAAAGCGGAAGCAAAGTATCGCCATAAGAAGCAGTCGGGTGGACGTGGTCAATTTGGCGAGGTTGTACTGCGGATTGAGCCATTGACTGGTGAGGAATACAAATTCATCGATGAGATTAAGGGGGCATCGATCCCCGGTCAATACATCCCAGGCGTGGAGAAGGGTGTGTTGGAGGCTATGGAGGAAGGGAATCTAGCTCAATACCCGGTGACCAATGTTTCTGTGGCTGTGTTTGACGGAAGTTTTCACCCGGTAGATTCTTCGGAATTGGCATTCAAACTGGCAGCCCGCAATGCTTTCCGTGCAGCGTTCGATCAGGCTAATCCTTGTCTCTTAGAGCCTATCATGTATTTGGAGGTGCGTGTTCCCGAGGATCACACCGGCGACATTGTAAGCGATCTGAATGGAAGACGGGGACGGATACTGGGGATGGAGCCAGCTGGGCGGATAACTACTATCAAGGCCGAGGTTCCGTTGATCGAAGTGCAAAGCTATGCTTTAGACCTTAAGTCGTTGACGCAGGCACGAGCCACCTTTCAGATGAGATTCCTCAAGTATCAACAGGTTCCTGCTAATCTTCAAGACAAGATTATAGCACAAGCAAAGGCGGAAGAGGAATGAAAGTAGCTGTATACATGCACTCTGACCCAGTAACGGTCTTAGTGGATGCTCCGCTCTCCGAAGCCAAGCGGGTAATGGACGAGAAAGGGTTCTCGCTCCTCTTGGTGGTGGATGAGAGTGCTACTTTGAAAGGGTTTACAACCAAGGCAGCGTTAAAGGGGGTGACTGATTGGGAGGCCCCCTTGGGAAAGGCATGTTTTGAGGCTCGTTTTGCGGTGAGTCCCGAGGATACACTGGAGAAAGCGGCTCTCATATTAATTGAGAATCAGCTTGTGCTACTTCCTGTTGTGCAAGGTGAGAAATTGGTGGGT
The DNA here is from genome assembly GCA_018399865.1 of Candidatus Bipolaricaulota bacterium. Next base: position 2,175 of record JAGYNL010000112.1, read on the forward strand.
GTGATTTCTCAAAGCGAGGTACTTCGCGCGCTGGCAAGCGCACTGGGTATTGGTTTGGAAGGCACGCGCATCACTGTCAAGTTACCCAATAGCTCTAACGGAAAACTGGTTTACAAGGTGCTTGATACGTTAGGCGAGCAGGATGTGAAGCTAGTTAGCCTAGCCCGTGGTGGGAAGACCGAACAATATCAGGAACTAATCCTACGTGCTCAGGGCATCAAGGATAAGGAACTGCTGACAAAGAAGCTTGAGTCTGTTCTCCGCCAGGAGTGACCTTCATGACGAGAGTGGTAGTCAATCTTCAAACAAGTGATCAAGAGCAGTTTATTGATATCACAGCGAAAGTACAGGAAGCGATTGACACAATTGGGGTTAGTGATAGTGTTTGCACCATATTCTGTCCCCACACCACAGCAGGCATAACGATCAATGAAAATGCCGATCCTGCCGTTTTCAGGGATATTATCACCTGGCTAAAACAGGTTGTCCGAGACAATTATCCCTGGACTCATGCTGAGGGAAATTCTCCGGCCCACATAAGAGCATCCCTTATAGGTTCTTCTGCCTCCGTGATTGTTGAGCAAGGAAAGCTTTGCCTAGGAACTTGGCAAGGGATTTTCTTTTGTGAGTTTGACGGCCCTCGCTCACGCAAGGTATGGGTGGGTTGTTAGTTCGTCTGCTTGAGGCGAGGTATAAGGGCCATCAGTACAGCCTCACGGGTGATTTCAAGCCTGTTTGTGATTCCGTTTGACAGATATCCAACTGCGCCGATTTTGTCGCTTATGTGATCGATTCCCGATATGCGACTCATCTCCAGGTTAAGATCAGAACCTTCTTGCAAGTTTGATAGAACGTTGTTGGGGATGACGTAGCCTGGCCCATGTCCAACGCTTAGTGTCCCCTCTTTGTCCATGATAGCGCAGAACTGCACATTGAAAACTTGGGTGCATCCTGCAAAGGAAACGACTCCCGCTTCGATTCCTACTCCATAGTGTGCATCTAATACAGCCCCTTGTGCACGGTTAATGGCTCCGATTGCTACCTGGTCAGCAAATGGTTGTGGCGGGACACCAGAAGAAACTTCAACGGCGCTTACTTGAATACTGTGGTTGGGAAATGCCGCGGTGAATGCTTCCTGCACCGCTTTAACCTTTAGCGAGTTCATGCTTCCAACATTTACCTTCATCCCGTTCTCCTTTTTGGGGTAGTGATCAACAAGCGGCGTATGTATCCTAGCAACTGGATGCAAGTTGCGCAATTGGAGCGGTTGTTGTAGCCTTGCTGCATGGACATCAAGGTTGTTGCTACCAATCGTAAAGCGAGACATGAATTCGAGATCATAGATACCATCGAAGCGGGTATTGTCCTTGTTGGAAGTGAGGTAAAGAGCCTGCGGGATGGGAGTTGTTCGCTTCAAGATGGGTACGCAGTGATCCGAAACGGGGAGGTTGCCCTACGCGGAGTACACATCGCTCCTTACAAGGAGGCGTCCATGTTCAATGTTGATCCTGATCGACAGCGACGCCTTCTGCTACATAAGCGAGAGATTATGCGCTTGGCAACAAAAGTAAAAGAAAGAGGGCACACACTCATCCCGCTTCGCATATATTTCAGTAGAGGTAGGGCGAAGGTTGAGCTGGGGCTAGGAAAGGGAAGGAAGACCTACGATAAGAGGCGTAAATTGCGGGATGAAGACGAACAGCGGCGTACGCAGGAAGCGCTGAAGAGTTACAGCCGTGGTCAACAGGCATGATTGGTTAGTGATTGTTTGCAAAAGCTGTTTGACGCTGGAAAAGCAAGATTTGTAGCGGACTAAATCTGCGGATTTGGTAACGTTGCCGATTAGTGCTGATTCTACCTTGGAAAATGGTTTCTGGAAGTGTGTTGATGGCAGGTTTTGATTTCCTTGGTTTTTTTGCATTGATGTGTAAGGGTAGCTTTAAATGAGCAACTAGAAAAGGGTACGGTGATTGCAATTAGCTGCGAAAGAGAACGGCCTCTCGCTTGAAGGCTTGCACAGAAGCGACAATCAACAGACTGCCACAGATTAGGTTTGCTGCTAGAGTGTATAATATGTGTGAGAACTCTAGATTGCCGAGGATGATCTCTTGTAACGCGTACAAAGCATTGGCAACCGGGATGAGAAAGCGTGTGCCGATGAATGTAGTGCTACCGGTCATAGAGATGAGCCCGATGAGCACGATCACCATATAGATTGGCATTAGGTACATGCTTGCTTCCTTCTGGCTACGGGCGTAGCTTCCCACAATTACCACCAAAGCGGAAAGAATAATGGCCAGTGGGATGAGAATCGCGATAATCCATCCGAATGCTCCTAGGCTCAGTGAGAAACTTGCTTCCACTTGTTGACCCGCGCTTGTAGCTTGAAGACTCCCACCGAAGAAATATACACCTACTAATAAACCGACAGCAGAAAGAATTGACGATGTTAGAGAGGCCGCTAGAATGGTCAGGAACTTACCTAGCACGATTTCAGTGCGCGATAATTGACTAACAAGCAAAGTGGCTATAGTTCCTCGCTCTTTTTCGCCAGCTGTGATTTCAGCTCCAAGCCCCATAGCCCCGGTGAGAATAGCCAGAACCATGAAGTAAGGCAATAGCCGGCTGAGTATCAACCTTCCTATTGATTCGCTGGTGGCCACGTTTTCTACGCTAAGATTAATGGGAGGTGAAAGATCGTCATAGTCCATCCCTAGTTCATCCAGCTTCTCGCGTAGCACATCGTTAAGGTATTCCTGCAGAAAATCGCGAACACGGGCGGCTGCGACAACACCTATTTGGTCTGTTTGATCATAATAAAGGGTAATATCAAGGCCAATGCCCGGACCCCCACTTTCTTTTTGCGCTGCCATCATAACCTGTCCGTTGTTGTCTTGTAGGTGTTGCAAGCCGCTTTTGACCTGAGAGGCAAAGAGGGGATAAAAGGAGTCTGTCTGGCGCACTCTCTGATGGAAAGTTTGATCATCCGAGTGATCAACGACGATCACTGTGGGCACCATCGTATCCAATTTCCCCTGTTCTGCTGTGGTAAAATGCCCCATCATGCCGACGATAAGAGGATAAAATATAAGAGGAAAGAAAACTGTAAGGATTAACGTACGTCTATCGCGTACTGCTCCTAGGAGCTCTTTGGAGAAGAGAAGGCCCACGTTCTTCCACATGCTGATCAATTGGTTGTGGGTGGTGTTTGAGTGGTTGCTGGAGATGCATTAGAAGGATCGGGTGATATGTTTTCCGTTTCAATGGTTTCCGAGGAGGTCTCAACGGATGGCTCCGTCACAGGCACCACAGCCGATGCTTCTGGCTGTGGTGTTGTGATTGATGCTTCACTTTGCACTTGCGATTCTGGCGCAACGGAAGTCGAAGGTCCTGCTGTGTTACTCTGTAGGGTGAGACCTTCTTCTGTTGTTGATTGCGCTTGTTGTGTTATGGGAGGAGCATCGTCCTTGAGCACGGTTGTGACATGAACTTCCTCGGTTGTTCCTGAGGCGTTGGTGCTGTAATAACTGATTTGGTGCGGTCCATCGGGCCCAGTGATATAGAACGGGCAGTGGTACTGACGCCAGGGGCCACCGTCAATTGCATAGAAAGTGATTGGCTGGCCATAAGTCGACGCGGAGACGAGACTAAGCATAACTGGGGTCTTCGAAGTCAACCAGGTTCCCGTCTCGTTAGTAAAAGTGGGGCTGCCAAAGTAAATTGTGGTTTCCGGGGGATTGTTGTCTAGGACGAACTTTAGCTTTGTTGATGGCTCAGCATTTCCTAGCTTGTCCACGCCATAGTAGTAGACAACATACTCGCCGTCTGGTCCGCTCAAGTTGAACGGGCCAGCGTATTCTTGCCAATTCTCTCCATTGATGGAGTAAAGGATTTTATCTACACCGCTGCCAGGATCTATTGAAGTTAAGGTGATAGGTATCTGCGATGTGATGATAATTGCCCCCTTTTGAGATACGGGTCTTCCGGCGGTATTGGCCGCTATTGGCGCAACACGCATCCAATCGATTGGGGGTTTCATGAGGGGTGTGGGATCGTAAAGTGTGTGGTATGGTCTATCCCCAACTCCGTCGCCATCCTGATCTGTACCTATATAGTCACTCCAGTAGTTGCCGGTTTCTCCTGACCAGGCATTGAGGCAGTCTCGATCAAGCGCGTTTGAGCCGTTGTTAATGAAGCTGTTAGCGTAGATTACGTTTTGCTCTGAGCCCAACATCATAACTACACCGTAGCAATTCTTGGCAAGCACGCTTTCCTTGAGTTGGTTTCCACTAGCATTGAAAAAGCTTACTCCAGCATGGCTGAGGCTGACTTGGCATTTCTCAATGTTACCGTTTGTTACTGTATTCAAGTAGATCCCGGCGTCACTGGCCTTCTCTATCACACAGCCACGTATGACAAAGTGAGCTTGAGTGTGATCAACATAAATGCCATAGTCGGTGTCGCAGGCATCGATGTACCAGCCTTCAATTATGTAGGGATCCTCTTGGGTTCCTGATCCAGAAATGACTCCGTTATCAAGGGTGAACTCATCATCGCCATAGATATAAATCGGCTCGTGAGTCCTCCACCAGCGTAGTCCAACATCAGATTGCCCCCCCATCAGGACGACCGAAACGACAACGAATAAGATTGTTGCCATAACTAACGCGACCTTCCTGCCCATAACTATCTCCTCCTTAGCAATCTGTCGAGTTAACAGCATTAGCATACCACATCGAAGCGCGAAAATGAAGGCTTATCAATTGGGTTAGCTATATATGTTGCTGCCTTTGACTGGGCTGCAACTAAAGACTCCCAACTGCTGAGAAGAAAACGTCCTCCATATCCGCTGCGGAATAGGTATCTCTAAGCTTGCTGAGTGTGCCTAATGCACGTAGTTTGCCTCCATATAGTATTCCGATCCGATCACAAAGCTTCTCGGCTATGCGCATGATATGCGTGGATAGGATAATAGTCCTTCCTTGCTCGCGGAATAGCTTGATAGACTCTACAACTGCGCGAGCGGCCATCACATCAAGACCAAAGGTGGGCTCATCCAGAATGAGGATAGGCGGATTGTGAATGATGCTACGAGCAAGGGAAAGTTTCTGTTTCTCACCGGTGGAGAACGTCCCCACTTTGCGGTCAGCTAGTTTGTCTAGTTCTAGTAAGGAGAAAATCTCTTCAGTGCGAGAAGCGATCTCATCTTTAGGTAATCGGTTGATTCTTCCAAAGAATCGTATGGTCTCTCGGGCAGTGAAACGGTCGTAGAGCCCTGTCTCTGTAGCCAGAAATCCTATCTGCTGTCTAACTCTCCCTGCCTGGGTGGCTGTGTTGTAACCAGCTAGAACGGCCTTTCCGCGGGTTGGAGTAAGGATTGTTGCTAGCATACGAAGCGTCGTGGTCTTTCCTGCGCCGTTTGGGCCTAAAAGCCCGAATATCTCACCGGTTCTACAGCTAAAGGATAAACCGTCCACGGCCTTCACTTCACTCTTACGGGTTCGGAAAATCTTTACCAGATCTACCGCCTCGACCATTACATCCCCTACTGAGGGACCTTGGATCTCCATTATAGGTACTCCGCTTCCATTATTTCCTGTAAGACATCAGGAACACGCACTCTGCCATCCGCGGTCTGGTTGTTCTCCAGAATGGCAGCCATTAGTCGAGATGTGGCTACGCCTGATCCATTTAGTGTGTGTAGGTATTCTGGTTTTCCATCTTTTACGGTGCGATAGCGCGTGTTTCCTCTTCGTGCTTGGAAGTCTTCGCAATTACTGCAGGATGAAACCTCATAGTAGCGACCCTGTCCCGGAAGGTAGACTTCGATGTCGACTGTCTTTGTAGCTTGTTGAGCCATATCTTGCGTTGGCAGTAGAGCCACTCTGTAGTGAACATTGAGCGCCTGTAGAACGCCTTCAGCGTCTTCTATCAAGGTTTCCAGCTCGTCGTAAGAAGTATCCGACGTTGTGAACTTGAATAGCTCCACCTTGTTGAATTGATGCACCCTGATTAAACCACGCTCTTCCTCCCCATAGGCTCCAGCTTCTCGGCGGAAGCACGGTGTATATGCAACGTACTTTTTTGGTAGATCATCTAGAAGAATGATCTCATCTCTGTGGAGATTAGCTAGAAGCGTCTCTGCGGTAGGCGCCAAATAGAGATCATCCTTTTCGCAGTAGTAATCTTCATCTGCAAACTTCGGAAGCTGTGAGGAGACGTAGAAGCTCTCGCGATTGGCTAGGAATGGAGGAAAGACAGCAGTGTAGCCACGGCGGGCGTGGTAGAAAAACATGAACTGAATAAGAGCCATTTCCAACATTGCTCCCATCCCAACATACATTGGAAAGCGGGCTCCAGCTATTGCTGCACCGCGAGTGAAGTCAAGAAGGTTTTTTTCCTCGGCGATTTCCATATGATGCTTGACGGGAAAATCAGCCTTAAGCGGTTCGCCGTAGGAACGCAGAATTACCTTTTTGTCTTTCTTTCCAAGTGGGACAGATGTATGAGGAACGTTTGGCAAGAGGGACAGAAGATAATCGATCTCTTCTGTAACCTTAGATAGCTCCGCGTCAAGCTTTCCTATCTTTTCTGCCACTGCGGACATTGCTTCTATCTGCTGCTCAGCATTTCTGCCTTCTTTCTTCAGTAGGCCGATCTCTTGCGAGCCGCGATTTCTTTCGGCCTTTAGCTTCTCAACATCGCTTATTAGCTCTAACCTTTGGCTATCGAGCTTGAGAATATCCTGGATGCTCAGTGACTCGTCTCTGGTCCTTAATCGCCGCTCTATGTCTTCCCCGTCTTTTCTTAGTTTATGAATATCTAGCACAATTTGTCGCCTCCGCTCAAGCTGGATTCTAGTGCAAGAAGCCTCTTAGCACAATATGAAGCGCGAGTGATTGGAGGCTATAATAACCGCACAAATGAGATTACTTATCTATTCCAAAGCACTTTATGCTAGCTGGGTTTATTACAGTGCGGATCGTATTTTGTTCGATGCAGGAGAGGGAGCAAGCTCCGTATTGGGAAATAAAGCCTTTGCCATTAAGAGGGTTTTTCTCTCGCATGGTCATGCTGATCATATTGCTGGTTTGGTCTCACTAGTTAACATACGCAACAACGCCATGGGAGATAAAGAAAAAGACCTCATCGTTTATTATCCGAAAGGTAATTATTTGATCTCTGAGATGATTAACTTTATAGCTCGTACTAACAAGCGATTGAACTATAATTTG
>JAGYNL010000113.1 GCA_018399865.1 Candidatus Bipolaricaulota bacterium
ATCGTACCTTTTCATAAGGGTATTGATGTCCGAGTCAAGCTCATCGGAATAATAGAGTATGTATTCCTTCTCCTGTATTGACTTGGAGACAACACCAGCTACGCTGCGTGCTCGTTGTTCGTATATTCCGGTGACGGTTGTGAGTAGGGCGCTGAATGATAACCAAGCGAGAATGCCTATCACTAGGAGGGTTACAACAAATACCGGGACCAGGATCTTTGTCCTTAGGGATGATCGGTAGTAGATGGTAGATGCAAATATAGCTGTCTTATTCGCTAGCTTACTGAACATGCGCTTTAACCACATCTTCTTTTGTTGCTTAGCATCGCCGCATTCCTGTACTCCCACTCCGATCCCCTCCTATTGAGCGACTAACTCATGATGCAGCATAAATTCTCTTGCTGCCTCTGCTGGGTCGCTGTGTAACAGCCTTACCTTACTGACTAACGAATGCATATTCCCGGTGGTAAGCGTCAATCTCAATTTTTCCTCAACGGACTTTATCACCGGAAGAGTATCGAGTACTTCTTCCGATACTAGAAGCGCTGTATGTGATACAGGAAAAACCATCTTGTTGTCTTCCAGGGCTTGAAATCCCATCATTGTCAAGGTCTCTTCGATGCTATGAACGATAGCAGCGTTTGCACTGCCCAGCTTGAGCTCTGTTTCTGTTTCATTTATTCCACCCGTCCAGTTGATGTGGCTGTTGGCTATTTCTATACCGTACTGACTCTTGAGGAGCTCAACCTGATCACTTGGGATGTTCTGTTGCGCAACCAGGTTTAGGTGTTTTTCGTTTGTGGTAAGAAATGAGGCCAGATCAGTTATGGTATTTCCCTCAAGAGCGGCAGCTATATCTTCGGAGACCACAAGAGTGATCTTGCTTTCCACCGCAAGGGGTGACAATGCCACAATTTTCTTAGCGGACAGAGTGTCTACGCTTACGTAGTTGGGATCCGCTAGTGCCAGATGTATATCACCCGCAATCATGGCTTGGCGCAACGTTTCTTGGTTGCCCAATCCTATCAGGTCTATCACTTCTATGCCTTCGGCGGTTAGTCCTAGCTGCAGCAAACGGCCTAGTATGATTTGAGCGATTGAATCTGTTGTCCCTAGAGCGACAGCACCTTTAGATGTGGAGCTTGGCATAACTACGCCTGCCGAAACCCGCCCCTTGCTTTCCTCAGACCCGTTTTCCCAGTAGTTTTCCCCGGCATATATAGTGTTAGTTGATAGGTTTGATATGTCATATAGGTTGTTGAAAGCGAAAGTATTGCTTGCAATTATTAGATGGAACTGCTTTTCCCCTGTTACAATCTTAGACCCTGACCCGCGTAAGATGGTATCATCTGCCTCTAAATATGATGTGACTTGGATACCGATTGAATTGTTGATAATGGAATTACCTTCAAGTTTAGTGGCTGTTCCTGGCTCAAAGAGCTTCACCGCGGTTTCGCTCTTGGCTAGGTAGTTGTCCAAGATATTAGTATTTGAGCAGGCCGCAGCCAGGATACCTATTTTGGCATTCTGGATAGTATTCTCCTTAATAAGGTTTTTATCAGCGCGATTCAATAAGGAAACTGCCTCAGCCGAGATATCACTGAAATGATTGCGTAACATTTCGTTGTTATTTGACTCTATTAAGGCAACTCCGTATGCACTCTCGGAGATATAGTTGTCAAGGAGCAGATTCTCCTCGCCTTCAGAAAGCACTAATCCTGCAAGCAAGTTTCGGGATAGCTGATTGCGCAGGATTCTGTTTCTTACTGCTTCTATTCCCTGAATTCCAATTGCATTGGCATTGACTGTATTGTCCAAAAGAAGATTTGATCTAGCTGGGCCGAGAAAGATCCCTGTTCCAGAGCATTGCTTTACGCAATTATGTGAGATAGAATTCTCCTGGCTGTCCGATAGCGATATTCCGTCTTTGGTTCCTTTGAGTATGGTATTGACTAGAAGGCTGTTCTGGTGTGATTTGTAAAGCGATATCCCGGAGTTGGCGCTCTCATCAATTTCGTTGTTCTCGATGGTGTTGCTTCTTGCAGCATTGAGAAGCAGCCCCGTACCACAATTGCGGAATCTGGAATTTCTAACAATATTTGAAGAAGAGCTTAGTATCTCAACTCCACTGGTAGCACAGCCATGGAATTCGCATTCAGCAAGATAATTCTCTTCCGAACCATCCTCTAAGGAAATACCTATCTTGGCTTCAGTTACGCTTAAATAATTTATGGTATTCGACCAAGCGTTGGAAAACCTAATTCCCATTTCTCTAGTCGAGTCTATGTTTATTTTCGTGAGGGTATTGTGGTCGGCTGTTTCGAAGTCTATGGCGGTCTCGGCATTTTCTACCCTGATAGATTTCAGCAGGTTACCGTTGGACTGATAAACATATATGCCAACTTGTGCTCTGTCTATAACTATGTCTTCTAGGGTGATCTTTGATGCTTGCTGTATCATCACGCCTATTGTACTTGATCTGACTACGATGCCGCGTATTACAACACCGTTGGCTGCTATGCTAATTGCAGCCTGGCCATTCTTAGATTCGATAATTGTACGCTGCCCCGAGCCAACTATATTCACATTGGAAGTCTCAACCAGCACTGGCCCTTCGATTGGTTCCTTACTTGGCTGTAAGACTATCGTTCCACCAGGTAGTACATTCTCTAAGGCAAGTTGCAGGGTAGAAAAGTCGCGTGGAACAACTACAGCTCCCGCTGGAGTACGATCTGTAATTATTAGGCAGTAAGCAATCAGGAACAAAGCAATGACAGCGAGCATGATGCTTCCAAACAACAGCAGCCGATTGTGAGTTAGCCCTCTCTTTGTCATGTTGCAATAATAGTTTCTGTGTCGTAAAAAGTGAAGTTCACGCCTTCATCACCAAGCCAAAAAATTCTACACTAACTGAGTTTACTCAATGGAAGGCGGCAATTGATAATAGGTCTGGGATGATCTTACTTCGGCATAATTGTGTACACAATCTCAAGCGCATAGTCACCATCATGGTAGTTTTTACCCAAAACTATACGATGGTCAATGCCGATCTCGAAACTTCCTTGTTGGCCATCTGTTAAGATTTGGGGCGTATCACTGATTGGGAAGTAGGCTCCGCCATGCTCTCTTAGTTCGAAATCCGAGATCGGTTTATTAATCAGGCCATCGTGGGTGTGTCCCATAGAAGTGTCTTCTGTCCAAACCTGGACCTTCCAAGGGATGTTGCTATTGATGGTTAGGTTGATAGAGTCCATCTCTTCAACATATCCTCGTTGCAGGTCAAGGAAGTCAGGCTGGGGCATGGCGTAGCTGGTAGTAATTGAAGATCCACGGGAATTAGATCCGGTAATTCTTAATTCCTGGAAAGGTAGAACGGTCCAGCTTATTTTGGCGGTGATAGAGCTCTGGTTAGCTAGCACTAGGCCAACAAAAGATATGATTATTGCCGATGCGAGTATTATCCGGGCTACGCGTTTATGTGCATTGATGTACTTGTTTATTCCGGAAAGAGGTCTAATCATTGTTCTCACCCCTACAACAAAATACGTAACCTAGTGCATTAAAACCAACATAGTTGGCAACTATTCGTACCATCAACTGCTAACACTTATATTATACCTTAGAACGATGCTTTTTAGACGGCGAGGGTTCCTGGATCGGACGTATCGGACGCTCTCTGGTAAGGTCCTAATTAGTGGTGAAATATCTTAGTAAACTGACAAGGATGTATACTCACTACAGGATAAGTTGAGATTACGGATCTTACATTTACAATATAAGTATTAGTAGTGGTTAGGTCTATTACTCTAAGGAGGTGGCACCTCGATTCGAGAAGTAACTGGAAACAGAATTTGAGATTTTTGCCTCTCAAAAGCATTAAAAGGAAACCCGCTTGAAAGGGTGGGGCGCAAAGCTACGGCCTTAAAGGTACGAACGAAAAAGGCAACCTAGGAGTGATCCTAGCGCGCAAAGCTTAGAGTCTTTAACAAAAGATTGTCAGGCTGCCGTGGTGTACCTAATGGTGGCAGAGCTGCAAGATGCTCACAACAAAAACCATTAGGAGGTGCTGAAATGCAGAGGCTTTTTTTAATGCTTGCAGTTGTAGTGATGGTTATCAGTCTTGGGGCTGCGGTTTGGGCTGCGAATC
>JAGYNL010000114.1 GCA_018399865.1 Candidatus Bipolaricaulota bacterium
AACTGATAGCAGATGGAGTGTTTCCTGAATCGAACGCCAATCATTCTCGGAGATGAGCACCGCGTTTACTCGTTTGCCCGTGATGAGAATCGGCTCGTGCGACTGCGCGATCTCATCCAGCAGCTTATACAATCTAGATCTGGCTTCAGTTGCATCTACCGTAGGCATTCCTGACCTCCATGATTACTGGATCATCTCGTATGCGTAAACGTACGGAAAAGCAACTATCGCGGGTTCGAGTCCCGTCGCTCCTCCCATGGACAGGAACTCATTCAACTTTTGCTCGCCAATTCTATACTTCTGCAGCAGTCGCCCTTGTCTTTGATGCTTTATGCAGCACGTTGTTTTACCTTGCCACTTCACGCAAAGGTTAGTTATTTGATGGGCAGCTGACGAACACGTATGGTAGCATCCTCAATTGTAATAGCACATCCTTCTTATAGCACTTGTTCAAATCTAGGAAGGCTCTCCATTAGCCTTTGAGTAATCGTTGCTGGACCAGACACCGCCAATCGTAGGGTGATTAGGCTAGGCTTCTTGTAACCACCTAAGGCCAAGAGAACTGAGAAATCCAAGTCTTGCGTAACCACAGCTCTATCTTCCCGACGAGCAAATCTCAGAATCTCCTGGTCCGATGGATTTGCCGGCAAGAATTGCGATACTCGAACAATATCCCATCCTTTTTGACGTAAGGATTCCACAGTTTTGGGTGAGATGTTCATGTCAGCCAGAAGGCGAATTACTGCCATAATGCTTAAACGGTGGTTACTGTATATATCTGATCGGAGGCAACCCAAGCAGCATACTTGATTGCTTGTTGGACGTCCTCCACTTCCAGTTCGGGGTACGCCTCCAGCACCTGCTGCAAGGATTTGCCACCAGCCAACATCTTAAGGATCACGCTCACCGTGATTCTCATACCCCGAACTGTAGGTTGACCCAAGCAAACATTGGGATCAATGGTTATGCGATCTAGCTTTTCCATCTTTTTACCCCCCTGTTCGGTCCTGTGCTATAATTACTTTGCAGGCGAGCTGGCTGCGCTTGTAAGCTACTTCAAGCTTACTCTGCTTCACTGAATCATCTTGAGTAGATCGACTTCTGAGTACTGTAGCCCTCTTTATCAACTATATTCGATTGCCCGCCAAGCAGCAAATATTGGGAAGTTGTCCCTACTGAATGAAAGAGCGGCTTATCATGCCCTAATTAGCAAACTAGTTCACATTCCCTTTCCATTCTTTTGTTCACCCAGGAAAAAGGCGTTGCTTTATTCCCCTTAGCCCCATCTTCCACAGCTGCAAATGAAAGTTGCCTCTTGAAAAGCATGATACAGCTTGGGAAGAGGTCTTAGCGTAAGAGTTTTAATTTTTGCCCACTTGGATCACCGGGGTCAGGATTGCCACCCGTTGTCTGCAGTACCTTGCCACACACTCCCTTAACTAGCGCCCGCCCTAGATATTTTTTGCCATATGGATTTGAGCTATAGTTGGAGGGTAGGTATGGCTAAAACTAAAGCGTATAGTCAAGTATTTCGGGTTATTTGGCTTTCGTTATTGGGTCTACTGGCTTGTCACATGGCCGCTCTCGCAGTGGACTACATCGCTGATCTGCCTGAAGTGCCAGACCAGTCAGTAGTTACAGCTTCTGGTTTCATTTCCAGCCTGGTCATCAGTCCGAGTGAAACCGATCCCAAGTGGGCCAACTTTGATATTACGGATAGGACTGGTAAGGTACATGTGTACTGGCTTTTCGGGCGGAAAGGCATGCCATTCTGGCTCCAGGCGGATGCATGTGTTCAAGTCCAGGGCACCTATTGGGTAGCTCATCCGAAACATCCCAATGAGCCGCAGATTGAGGCTAAGGCAGTCGTGCTGGCAACATCCTGCCAAGGTGGCTCATCGCTTCCTTCTTCACCTTCAAGTTATGCGATTATCCCGTGGGGAGCTGCAGGAGAAGTTGCAGGCTCATGCTACGAGCTAAAGCTGTCGGAGAAGAATCTCCTTATCGACTGCGGGAGTTTCATGAACAGCGATGACAAGGACGCTTCACCCAGCACGTCTCACCACGACACCGATCCGTTTCCGTTCTCGACGAGCTCCATTGGGGCTGTCCTTATCACTCATGCGCACGACGACCACGTGGGCAGGCTACAGTATCTTGTAGAAGCCGGCTTTGACGGCAAAATCTACGCAACCAAGCCGACGGCTGATATTATCCGGGTGAAGCTTGCCCATACCATCGAGCATGGGCAAGTTCCTAGTCACCTTAAGTATCAGGTTAAGTTAACCATCCTTCACAACCTAGTCGAAGTGCCCTATGACTTTCCGGTCAACGTGTTGAGCGAGGTGAGCGCCAGATTTGTCGACGCTGGCCATGTTCCTGGTTCTGCTTCCATTGTGCTCTCGGTACAACAGGATGGGATCGATTAGACAGTATGCTTCTCCGGTGACATCGGCTCTGGCTACGATCCACTTCTGAATCCTCCAGATCTAGACTCGCTTTCCAAGACAGCCACCACAACCCTGGTAGTTGAGTCGACCTATGGCGATGTAAGACGCTGTTACGAACAGGACCCCTACACTGATTTCTGCGCGATGCTATCTACCGCAATCAGCAGCAGCAAGCTGGCAGTCTTTCCAGCGTTTGCTCTTCATCGTACACAGCGTGTCCTTGATGCAATTGGCGTTGCCATAGCCCGCGGAAATGTACCTACAACAGCGAAGGTTGGTGGGGGGGGGTCTCATCGTGCTACCTGACCGAG
>JAGYNL010000115.1 GCA_018399865.1 Candidatus Bipolaricaulota bacterium
CCGCCCTCTCCGGGTGGTGAAAAAGATGAGGGGGTTCTCATGCTTTCACGACCACACTATACAACTTTCCGCTCGTTTTGTCGGTAACGAAAATTACATTCAACCAAGCCTTTGGGTTATGTTAGAACCAGTGGGGTTTTTTGTGGCCTGGGCGTAGCGTGAGTGGAAGCTTGTGCAGCTTGCCTGCGACGTTGAATTGCCTGCCACGTTATGTGATTGTTTATTGTTGTAGCGTGTGGTGTAGCTGTGTACCTCGTGTACCACGTTGATTTGCTTGCCCCGTGGAGCATTACTCCACTGGGGCCTGCCACGTTGCGATGGTTAAGGTTGTTGTAGCGTGTGTAGTTTATCTACCACGTTGATATCGGTGTCCATGAAACCGCAACGTTGCACACCCCGGTGAAATTCACGAAAAGGTGGCTATTTCACGGGGCAAGCCAGGTGCAACGCCTGTATGGGATGAGAAGCTCTTGTTAATCCTTGATCCCTTATCCCTAACCCCGTGCATGTTTTTGTAACGTGTGCAGCTCGACTGCCACGTTAAGATTTATGCCCGCAAAACCGTAAATCCCCAACGTCGGAGGCAAGCTCCGGCGCTACACAAGAAAAACATATCGTCGCCTGACACAACTTTGAATGCAAACTACGACACTACAAGACATTTGAACCGCAACGTCGAACATCTGCCTAGGTGCAGACACCTTCCCGCGCAACGCGCGGGCAGCAATAAGCAAAGCAGGCAAGGTACACTCTACACCAAATAATTGCCTGCTTTCATCCAACATGCAACGCTAGATAACCAAACAAAGCCATGGAATACTAGATTTGCTCGAATCTCTCCTTGCCTGCACCACAATCCGGGCATGTCCAGCCATCGGGCAGGTCTTCAAACGCGGTTTTGAGAGCAACGCCAGTTGTCGGATCACCAACCTCCGGGTTGTAAATGTATCCGCACACCGTACATTCCCACCTATCCATCGTCCACCTCCTGTGAAACATCTTCCCTTTGTTCTATTTCATCGTCTGGTTCCGTTTCTCTTTTCGATTCTGGCTCCTCCGGCAGATCTCCCACGTGGAAACGGAACTCCTCCACGCTGGATAGCCCAAAGTAATGAAGGAATTGATCGGTCACTTGCAGAAGAAGCGTACGGCCTTCTTTTTCAGCACGAATCAGGCGTCGTTCAATAAGCTCTTCTACGTGCTTATAAGCCTTGTTACCGCGCGCTTTTACCAGTTCTGCCTGAGTCAGTGGATGGTTGTAGGCAATCATTGCCAAGCTGCGCAACACCGGGCGAGAGATGTCTTGATGAGGAGCTAGACTGGCCACGGAGTTTATATAGGGCTTCTTGACTTGGAACATCGCCTTGCCTTCCTCCAAGTGGAGCTCAATCCCATGCGCCTGTTGGCGGTATTCCTCCTCGATCTGGCTTAATATTCGTTCAACATAGGTTATCGATGCTCCACCTATAATCCTTGCCAACTTGTGCCTGGTCAGTGGCTGTGAAGATAGAAAAAGGGCAGCCTCAACTAAGGCTCGATCGTTTTCCAAATTGCTTTCGCGTCTCTCGAGCATGGGTCCCCTCATACGTTCTTCGCCTTCATAGGGCATCTATCGCAAATTAGAAACTCAGCAGGCCAGAGACAAGGCACTAACAGGCGAGCCGATGCGCCAATCATTCCTGAGGCAGCATTATAGTAATGTCCCCCAAGAACTCCTCTTGCCGACAATCGATCTCTCCTTGAGTCGCCAAGTGAAGAACCTCGAAGAAGTAGGTGACACGCTCCTCCTTATCCCCTCGATCCAGAAGACGGAAGAAGCTGATTACTCGGTGTCCGGTAAGGAGATCTTTAATTCTGGCAAAAAGGGAATGCAGCTTCTCCCTGTAATTCTGTCCCCCCAACTCGAAGTCATCAAATAAGTTATCTGTTTCTTCTTCGATACTTTCTGCACGTCGTTTGACTCTCCTGAAGCTCACCTTTATGGCTGACGTCAAGGCCTTCTTAAGGTCGAAAATTGTAACTTGACGGCGAGGACGGCGGAAAAGGGGCAAATAAAATTCATCCGGCTCTACAGGTGCTTCCCACTCAGCGGCCTCTTCCTCAATGGCGTCCTCCAGCTCCTCAATAAGCTCGTTCCTGTCTGTAGAACGCTCCGAAGCAAGGAGATCATCCGACTGCATTCGCAAGAGAATAGAACAGGTAAGCACCATCCGTCCCGATACCTCAAAGTGAAGCTCGCGCAGCGCATCCACGTAGTCCCTATAGCGATGTGCTAGCTCCACAATGTCAATGTCCCAAGGATTCATATCCACGGTCAGCCGTTGCAGGATTCCTTCCCAGGTCTCCTCTAATAGATCAGTAATAGGGATTTCGGCGATCGTGACTTCGCGCATTCGGGTCATATCTCCTCTAGTTCAGATTAAGGGCGAGTATCTGTGACGCGCCATTCTTAATTGTCACTCCATACGCCCGGTCAGCATGACGAACCGTTTCCTCATTGTGCGAGACAACTATCACC
>JAGYNL010000116.1 GCA_018399865.1 Candidatus Bipolaricaulota bacterium
AATTGCCTCTAGTGTCCATAAACAGCGATTGGTATTAAGGCGAAGCTGAAACTGGTTTTGCCCGGAACTAACCGCGTAATAGAGAAATAACGTTTCCCCTTCCCTCTCTGGGTAGACAAGATTAATCGATGTTATGTCAAAGCGGCGCGTCCTCCAATGGAAAGCCTTTAGGATGGGATGCTTTGCCCCGCGTTTATAGACAACGTAAGCATCGATCGGCTCTGCTACCGACTTGTACATCATTGTTCACCTTGTTCAGTGTACTAATTGAACAAAGGACAGTCAAGGCTTTATGATGGAGGAAAAGCGATATGCCGCATGAGGACCAGCCAAACCCACTTCTTCGCGACGAATAAGGTGAAGGTCTGCCAATCGGCCCACGCGATGAAGGCAGGTATTATGATTAATGCCAAGGGCCTCGGAAAGCTCCTTGGCAATAGTTTTTTGCAGCTTAATTACCAACTCTAACGTCTCGCGCATCTGGGAGGCAATATGACCAAGTACTTCCCAGCCATTATCAAGAAGACAAAGCATGGCTATGCTCCTGCGTTCGAGCTTATGCGATAGGTCTTCTGCGATCTCTAGGTTTGGGCAGCGCACTATAAGGTAGCGATCACCGTACTCCCCTGTGGTTAGGCGAGCACAAGGAATGGCAATCGTCTCATCAGCAAACGATCCGCTCAATACGTCCACCCCATCAAGCGATATAACAAGACGTCCTGGCTCATCGATCGATTTCAGGGCTGCAATGAGTGCCTGCCTGGCTTGGGTCCCCTCCAGGCGAGTACCAAGGCGCGTTCCAAACTGCGAAATCGAAAAGGTCAATTCGTTCATCATATTCATTGAACTAAAGTAAGCCTTGATTGTCAACCTCTGGGGAACCGATCCCAAATACATGCCTGGGAAGACGCACTGCAATCTGCACGCCGGGCAAATAAGGGGCATCGTAGATCTCACCACGCTCCTCGTCCATATACAGAAAGGCTTCTCCGCTACGAATGACCAGCAGGCCATCCCATTTGCGAATTAGCGTTGCTATCTGCCGCAGCTCCCCGCCACGGCCAGGATCAACAAAACGGCTCATCCCTTCATACACAATCTTGTTGAGGGCGCTTGCATCACTCAGCTTGGCAAATCCACGCCTGGTTGCTAGACTCCTACGAAGCCCTATGCCGATATCTCCTACAGCCAGAAATATAGAATCAGCATAATCCTGCATGGCAGCTAGACCATGCGAATCGAAAACCTCGCCTGTAGCGTTGCTATGCTGGGGTATATTCTGAAATAGCTCGAACATCACCTTTACTAAGCTATTGCGCGATTGGTTGGTCAGTGGATAACGCTTCGTAAGGCACTTTTCAAACATATCCACTAGAACAGAGATACTCTCCTCTTCAAGAATGTGACAGATTGGCTGCAGTGCCTCAGATTTACTGCGGGCCTTTCTTTGTCTTACTGGTTTAGGATCATCTATCTCCTCAAAAAAACCCATTGCCTGCATCCAGCCTCGCACCTTGGGCCTTCTTGGCCAGCGTACGTGAAAAGGTATACCGAGGTTTGCTCGCTGGCGAAGGGAAAGGACAAGCAGAACTAGAGCATATGGATCAATAAAGCTGGCATCTTTGAGATCAATCGTCACCTGCTTTCTGGAGGTAATTATCTCAATTACCTGATCGATCGTACGCACGGTTAGCTCCGTCAATTTACCTCTCCTTAGCATGTTTGTTTCAGGCTCAATACAAAGCTTATCGCCCCACAAGGTGGCTTCCAAGAACATAATCGACTAATGTTATCAGTATGAAGAAAAGCGTGGATAGACTGTCCTGGCTTGACGAGCTTAACCCGCAACAACTGGCTGCGGTCACACATGGCGATGGGCCGCTACTGGTGGTTGCAGGAGCAGGGACTGGAAAGACCAAGACCTTGGCATACAGGGTTGCTTATCTCATCTCCCGCGGGGTAAATCCAGGGAAGATTCTGCTT
>JAGYNL010000117.1 GCA_018399865.1 Candidatus Bipolaricaulota bacterium
GTTTGAAAAAACAGCTTCTATATAATCTAGTGAATAAGGCCGCTTTGGGTTACGCGCCGTTCGCACACGTTCCCAGTCACCAAGATTCGCGTACAGTTCCACACGCATCTCTGAAAGCTTAGCTTCAAGCTTGCTAATCTCAGCCGATAAATCTAGACCGTCGGCCTTGTCTAATTCTCGTAGTTCTTGAATCTTTGCTTCTAGCATGTCGAGCGTTCTTTCGTCGCTCATCTACTCTCCTCCTGAAAGAAGCGAAGCACTGTCTCTAGTTCATTACGTAAGTCCTCCCGCTTGGCCACTCGGTCGATTATCCCGTGTTCCAGCGCAAAGGAATCAGTTTGAAAATTCTTCGGTAGTTCCTCAGATATCGTTTCCTTAATCACACGTGGCCCGGCAAAGCCTATCATCGCTCCCTTCTCCGCAATGATGATATCCCCCAGGCTGGCAATTGATGCTTGGACGCCTCCTGTAGTTGGATAGGTCATTACGGAGATAAAAGGTAGACGCTGCCTTGCTAGCTTTGAACGGACAGCGGTTGTCTTGACCATTTGCATCAAGGAAAGAACTCCTTCCTGCATACGTGCTCCACCAGATGCAGACACAAGAATGAACGGACAGCCACGCTTAATCGCTTCTTCCATACCGTGACAAATTTGTTCGCCCATAACTGAACCCATGCTTCCGCCTATGAACTGGAACTCCATTACCGCGATTACTACAGGCATATGGGAGATAGCCGCGCTTGCCAGGATGATGGCGCTTGGAAGACCCGTTTTTTCCTCCGCTTCCTCAAGTCTCTGAAGATAGGTTTTTTGGTCCTCAAATCCCAGAGGATCCTCTGCAGCAATCGGTTTGGATACATCCTCAAAGGATCCCTCGTCTATCAGGGATTCAATACGCTCCCTGGCGGTAAGAAAGAAATACGCGCCACAATTGGGACAAATGTTGTTGTTTTCCCGCACACGGCGCTTAAAGACCAGTTCGCCACAGGCTTTGCAGCGTAACCACAAGCCTTCATCCGCTTCCTTGTCAAGTTTTACTCGGAAATACTGCTTATCCTTAAATATCGGCATGATTACTCTTCTCCCTTTCGCCGCCTAAACAGCCTGAATCGCGGGCGGGAAACAACTTCTTCTAATTGACGCAGGCCCGCTGGCAGTACTGAACCGCTAGATAGAACCATGGAAAGTGCATCGTCTACGGCTATGTCTACGTCTATCACTCTGCTCTTTGGCACAAGCAGCATCATACCAGACAGTGGATTGGGTGCGGTAGGGGCGTATATCAGAATGCATTCTTCCTTAGTTTTGTTGTTCAATTTGCCAATGTCTTCATTTGTAACCAGACCTAGAATGTGGATTCCTTCCATAGGGTATTCGAACATGACCACCCTATGAAATGATGCTTTGTTACGGTTCAGAAGTGCGTTTGAGAATTGCTTAAGTGTAGAATACATCTTCCGTATTCCCGGTACGTAGCCAAAGAAGCGGTCCAGGTAGTACTGCAAGGTGCGCCCAAAGACGTTTCGGGCAATTAACCCAATGATGAATACTAGGATCAAAGTCATGTAGATCCCCAAGCCTGGGATCCAGCGGCCGAGAGCGTTTTGCACCATCTGGCCAAATGGAGTGTGGCGTCCCACTACACTGTCAATCAAGCGATAGATGAACCATAGGATATAGAACAGCGCTCCCACAGGCAGAATTGCCAATAAGCCACTAACAAAAGCATCCCTTATATGGCGGAACAGCACCTTCATACAACCGCCCTCTGGTTCTCATTCATTCGTTTGCTCTCCTTTCGTTACGTTATTATAGGCGATGATGAACCGACAAACACTTCTTGCAGGAATTGTAAAATGGTCTGGAGTGATCCTTCTTTTGCTTGTTCTCGCAATAGCGGGATTGAAACTGCTGTACCCTTTTGCTTACCGTCAAGCAATACTTGGTTGGGCTGAAACCTACCAACTCGATCCGCATCTAATCTTGTCTATTATCCGCACTGAAAGCCACTTCCGGCCGCGGGCTGTGTCATCAGCGGGGGCAATTGGCCTAATGCAGATCATGCCTACAACGGGCGCATGGGTTGCCGAGAAGAACGGGATAGAAGGGTTCGCTGTGGATGATCTTTACGATCCCGAGACGAATATTCGTTTCGGTAGTTGGTACTTGCATTATCTCATCGGGCGTTTCGTTGATATTGAAACAGCGCTAGCAGCTTACAATGCGGGGCCTGGAGCTGTTGATCGTTGGGGCGAGAGCAAGGATAAGATCTTTCCAGAAACTGCCGAATATGTCCGCAAGGTGAGAAAAGGCGAAATTGTATACCGCAATCTCTACACGCTCCCCGTTCTTGGCCCCCTTTTACTTGCTATCCCAAATTGAAGAAGGCAAATAAAACAATGTCTATCACTTTATCTGTTTCATTTCCTTCGCTGTGTACTCTGATTTGCCGAGGAATTTCACAACTTCTTTATAAAGTTGAGGAAATCCCTTCTTTTGTGGTTTGGCACACGGATGAGCCTTTTCCATAATTGTGAACGGTAAGCCAACTAGCCCAATTGCTTTGAGCGATAGCCTCGTTAGATGGGAAGAAGGGGTAAATATGCCTGGGATATCTATGGACAGCTAGATCACTCTGAGGAAAAGATG
>JAGYNL010000118.1 GCA_018399865.1 Candidatus Bipolaricaulota bacterium
AGATCAGTGTATTGCTTTGTTAGCCGGAGCTGGCTCTGTCTGATGTGTTGGATAGCGATTGTCTTCGATATGTAAAATTGCTGAATTCAGGAATCCAAAGACCCCAACAGCGGTACATAATATCCCGGCGATAACAAACCAGACTTGGATGCCCAGCCAATCGCTAACAGGACCAGCCATAGTAAGTCCTAGAGGAGAAGACAAGGAAGTGAGGCTGCCGAGAAGAGCAAACACCCGCCCCTGCATCTCGGGTGCTACGCAGGACTGCAAGATGGACATGATAGGTCCATCAGTCATTGGAACCATCAGCCCCACAAAGAAAAAGCTTGGGATGGCTGCAAAGAACATGTTAGCTGGAAGAAATCCAGCCACCCCTACGCCTACCCCAACCCCGATGATCCCCATTAACAGGGTGTGTACCTTGTGTCTGAACCCGCCCCACACGCTTAACCCTAATCCCCCCACAAGGATTCCTATGCCGATGGCTGATTCCAGCAAGGCTAATTTGGTAGCATCTAAGCCGAAATGGGAACTCACTAGTAGAGGAATGAGCGAAAAGGCTGGGGTTAAGGCGATCTTGAAGATCAGTGCTCCAATTATGAGGGTCATTACCCCCGTCCAACCGCGCAGGTATCTGAACCCTTGGCTTAGATCGGTCCATATAGACAGTTTTTTCTCTTCAAGCCCGCGCTGCACGGGTTGAGGAATTGCTATGAACAAAAGGGGTATGATGGCAAACAAAGCTGTTCCCAGATCCACCAGCATTACACCGTGTAGTGGCAAGAGGGAAAGCAAAAGAGCTCCTAAGGGAGAGCCCACAATGATAAGCAATCCTTTTATTGTCTGATTCATTCCCGCTATGCGAGTCAGGTGCTTTCCTGGCACCATAAGGGTGGTTGAGGCGGCCATTGCTGGCCATTGAAATGCATCGCCCAGTGAGCGGGCGAGCATCACTATATAGACATGCCATACCTGCATTGCTCCGCTCCAGAACAAATAGGCAAGCCATAGAGACACCAAAGCAATGAAGCTGTCCGCTATGAGCATGACAAGGCGCCTGTTCCAGCGATCTACATACGCGCCTGCAAGTGGTCCCAGGATAATCTGGGGTATTAAAGCAACAGTTGTTGCGGTAGCGAGCACGGTAGCTGATCCAGTCGTCGTTGTCAGCCACCACACAAGAGCAAATTGAGCTGCGTGACTTCCTAGAAGGGATAACTGTTGTCCGGTCCAGATAGTGAAGAATTTGCTTTTCCAGTTGGCATTTAATTTCATTATCATCTTGGGTCCACTTATCATCCTTAACACTTACTAGGGTTAGTATTTGTTGAGATTGAAAGGGTTCAATGATATGGGTGCGGGCTTAGCACGGTGAGAAGGCCTCGTAGTTAACTTGTAGCTTGAAGGCTTCTTCTGATAGATACTTAACCCTAAGTCTTTGTTTGTTTTTTCACCTTAGCGTCGGGATGAATTCTCAGAGACTGGGAGTATTCTACCAAGCCAATCTGACAGCCGGGACCTATCTCTATCTGCTTGCCTCGCACGATGTCGGCGATGGTATCCTCAATCCGGACTTCATCTCCCTCGATTTGAGCAGTGTGCAGCTCTGCTGCGCCTCCTCCTGTAAATAGCTTTATCAATCCATCTAGAAGAATTCCTTTTTCCTTCCAGCCGCCGCGGATGACCTCTATGCGCTCGCCTCCAATCTCACGTACCTCACAATGACCACCTAGCCTGATCTCCACTCTGTCGGCAGAGAGGAGTCCTCCTATTCTGAAACCGCCGGTTGCCTTGAAGATTTCGGTTTCCACATCGCCCTCGGTGCGAAGATTGCCACTAACCTTTACATAGTCTGAGCTGATGCCTTTGCCAGTTCTAAAACTGCCTGAACACTTGAGCTCTTTAACTCTTACGTGCCCATCAACTCGGGCACTGCCGCTAACCCTCATCTCTTCTGCGATAACGTCTTGCGAAAAAACAGCACTTCCTGAAGCTGTTATATTGGTTGCCTCTGTCCTGCCTTGAATTTTTCCTGCGCCCGATATCCTTACCGTGTCTGCTTTGAGATCACTGGTTACCTTTCCTGCTCCAGAAATGGTGACACTATCATAAGTTCCACCCCCAATGGTCCCTGCCCCCGAGATGCTTGCTGAGTTACGCTTGTCGTTCATTTGTCCTCCTTGGTCTGCTCCTCTTCTTCTCTACGTAGTGTTTTGCTTTCTGCATCATCTTTGTTATTGTTCTCCGAAAACACCTTCTCCTTGCCGAGGTCCAGCTTCATCTGCTGAAGTATTACTTGAAGATCAATTGATTGTGTTATCTCAGTCTCAGGGTCAAAAACAGCATTGGGGGACGCAATGGTTACCATGCTGATCTCCGCGGAAATGCCGGCTGCAGAGAGACGCTTGCGCAGCAGGTATAACACCAGGCTCTCACGTCCAATCCTGTCTATCAAACCAGCAGCCATGGATTGATCTAAAGTCTTTCTTGCAAGCTCGATCTCCTCTTTCCTGGTGCTTGCTGCCAATTGGCGAAGCGCGTATATGCAAAGCGTCTCCTGCAAAGAAAGACTTGGCTGATTCGGGTCCAACTCACAGGCCTTTATAACCTCATCATCTAACCATCCGAGACTTCGAAGCTTGGAAAGAGCCACCTCCAATTTGTTGTTGACCCGTGTTGTGATTAGATTGGCAAGCTGATCAAGCGGATAATCATCTTTCATCTCCACAATCCGCTTGATCCTTGCCGTTATCCTCTCCTCTGGAAAGAAAGTCTCTTGCCCAGTAAACGTTGCCTTACGTAGAAACCAGCTCTCAGGGATCAATCCTTTGCGTTTCCAACGGTATAACTGCCCATAGGAGATACCTAGTTTCTCCAGCACTTCCTTCTTTGAGATAAGTCTTTCTTCATCCACCATGAGCCTCCTTCGGTATTATAACAACACACTGTTACGTAGTGCTACTATAGGTAGGCTGTCTCGTGGCCCTTGTTAATGTTCTTCGGGGACGTCTCATTTGAGCCTTACGCACGCTGTTGGAATTGAAAAGCTTTGTTTCTTTTGCTTGTTCCAATAGTTCGGCATGGTGTAACTGTGCCAGCCTTTCTACTTCGAAAGTTGACTGATACATTCTTGAAACCTCCTATGTACCATCTGGATGGAGGCAGTATAACATAACACTGTTACGTTGTCAAGACCTTCCTTTTTCTCCGTCTGTACATTCGCCATTGAGACGCAAAAACAGAACTAAAGCCCGGTTGAAAGGCCAATACAACTAAGGGATTATTATTGCTTGTAACATCAAACAGAACATAGTGACGCTTTGCGATCTACCAACAAGGATGCTTTTGACTTAATCACGGTATAAAACCGCATCTCTGTTCGGCATTATTGCTTCAGGAATCATGCTCCTTCCTGTTGTATCTAACACATTATACGTATACTGTTACGAAACGAACGTTGGGGGAAAATATGAATCAAGTTTTACAAACAATTAGGCAGCGAAGGAGCGTCCGAACGTTCATTGGCCAACCGGTTTCAGATGAAATTATCAAACAGATACTTGATGCTGGTCGGTACGCCCCATCGGGACATAATACTCAGCCCTGGCGGATTGTGGTGGTAAGAAGTGCGGAAAAAAGAGAGCAATTGGCCGAGCTTGCGCCTCAGGATGACATGATCAAGGCTGCTCCGTTAACCCTTGCTGTGCTGCTGGACCGTACTGCAGGCTATGATGAGCTTAAGGATGCACAAGCGATAGGGGCAATGATAGAGAACATGCTCCTTGCTGTACACTCATTGGGATTGGCTGCCTGCTGGATGGGAAAAGCGCGCGACAGTCAGATGGAAGAAGTTATCGGTGCTAGAGAGAATGAAGACCTGATGGCCTTGATTCCGGTTGGCTATGCTGCGAGTAGGCCTGAAGATGTCGATCGGCTCCCGCTTGAAGAAATCGCTCGTTTTATCTAAATATGTACATGAAATAAAGGGTGATAGGGCTAGATGATTATTTTCTCTTGGGTTATGCGATTGTTATTACTAGCCATTGTTGTGCCTTTCTTTATTCCGTTTGGGATGTTGTTTGCTTTAGTCGTGGCCTCACCCCTTTCACTGGCTTTGTTTCTGTTGATTCTTGCATTTTTTGTGCTTGGAATCGTGTTTAGCGTGGCTCTGGGGGTTATCGGCAGCCTTATTGATTTGGTAATTGTCCTTGGCTTGATTGGAATTGTCTGGAACTGGCCGCGCGGAGCTCATGGCCGATTTGTGGACAAGCTAGGTATAGCATCCCGTAGGCTGCGAACCTTCATGCGTCATCAGTTCCGCCAGCTTACAGCGGCTGACCTTGCCCTCTGTGCTGTTGTGATTTTGCTTGCCGTGGTTCTGAGTCTATCTTCTGGCGTGATCCATTTCTTGCTGACCGTCGTCATCACGCTTTTAGTGATAGGTATTATATGGAAATGGCCACGTTCTTATCGCCTGTCCTTTACCGCCAAACTGCGGGTTGCTCTCAGATCTCTTCGCAATGAATTGCGCAGGCTATTTCGGTGATGCTGAACTTGCGGTCTCTTACAGCTTGACGAAGAGCAAGACTCATCACTGCAGCGGTTCACCTAGTACAAAAGCCTGTTTATGTTGGTGGCCTTTGTTGATCTCTCTTTAGCCACCTTCTTGGTAGCAGTTAAGGGATCGTTTCTTTTGAGGTTGACTTATCTAGTTTCTTGCTACAGGGTATGGACAGCAAACTCTGGCTGATATGCCTTGAGTAGATCTTTCATTACTTGCGCTAATTCTCGATGTTCCTTTTGCGTGTGAGGATCAAGGCGTAGCTTAAAGTAGTTATCCCAGGCTGGCATATCACCCATCATCCACAGCTCGGTATAAAGGCCGGTTCCTAATATAGACCTAGCTATCTCTGCACGCACATCTAACTCGCGTAGCAATCTGTAGATCTTGGTTTCCAGCGAGTAAGCAAGGTCAAATAGACTAACGGCAGTTGAACCTATTTTCTCTTCTGTTGGAGACCAGAATGATAGTGGCACACAGGTATCGTCGGTGTAGCGCCTGCTTAGCTCTTGGTAGGAAAAGCTTCGATGGCGCATCAATTGACGAGCAACGAAGATCGGTACCTTGATTCTGAATGTGGCTATGTTTGTCCGGTGTTCGCGTGATATATCTTCTTGCGATCGACCATCGTTTTTGTCGGATTTAGCTAGCTCGGGGTCATTACGCAGGCTGTCCTCTATTGTGGGTTTATTTCCACTGCGGATGAACTCGAATGCTGAGGAAGGAAGCCCCCCGCTCTCAGTTGACAGGCGCTCTACTAGTTTCTTTGCGTTCTTTGGAGGCTTTCCGTAACAGATACTGGCCACAGTTGCTACCGCCTCACTTTCAGATTCCTCGTTCAAGTTGGCAAGGCTAAAGTCCCAAAGTTGTACGGACCCAGAGCCCCAAATTTCATTTTCGGCTAACATTTTTATGTATTGCATTTCTCCTCACCTTGGCAGGGTGACGCCAGGTTGGTTCTGGTAAATGCCCCCTGCTTCCTTCTCTGCGTATGTTCTTTGTGGTCTGTTTCCACGAAAGAAAACCACCTGGGCAATCCCTTGGCCGACATGGAGCTTTATAGGAAGGGGTGATAAGTTTGCTAATTCAATTGTCAAAACCCCTTTCCAGCCTGGCTCCAGCGGTGTTACATTGACTAACAGTCCACAGCGCGCATAGGAGCTCTTACCCCAACAAACACCGGCAACATCATCTGGTATGTTAAACATCTCTACTGATTCGGCCAACACCTGAGAGCCAGGCGCAACTTCCAACGTCTCCTTTACTTCGATCTGTCGAAAGTGTCCGTGTGGGAAGTTGATGGGGTCCAGCACAGCATTTATACCGCCTATTGGAACGAGGAATTTGCTTCCCAGGCGAAGATCATATCCGAAACTACCAAGTCCGTAGGAAGGTTTGCCTTTCTGTTTGGCCTGGAAAGGGTGTATCATTGGTTCTCCTGGCCATTGTAATGATTCAGCCTCACACAGCGCCTTGATTTCCTGATCGTTTAGGATGCCAAGCATTCGTAGAACCCCCTTGACCTTCGATGGATGTGATCAGTATATGAATCCTTCTCACACTTGCAACCTCTGATCTTTGCAATCTTGTAGTTTCTTCGCATAGTAAGCGATTTACCAATGTTCGAGAGCTGTAGCGAGGCATAAATAGATATGTTTTATATTAACTGGTTGTAAGTGGATAACCATCAGGTCCATAGAGGCAGGACTAAAACGCGTCACCATGGTGCCTCTGGCAGAGACGCTGAGGCCATAGAGGAAAGCACGGGGCTCAAGATTGATAAGCAAGGATTAGGGATTATGGGGTAAGGATCAGTCTTGCTTGGCAGGAACGAACGTGGCAGGCGAATCAACGTGGTAGATAAACTACTCACGCTACAACAGCGCGGAGG
>JAGYNL010000119.1 GCA_018399865.1 Candidatus Bipolaricaulota bacterium
CAGCTCTCCTGCAGCTGGTTATCATTGCTATTTGTTTCATCTACTTGCGAATGAATTATAGCGCTTGACATGCCATGAGACAATTCTTGTGGCAGCGTTCTCTTTGCTGTAGGCAGAAGCAACTCAGACATACATACTAGAGCCTTTGTTCAATTATGAGGTTTCGCGCTCTTAGCAGCATTCTTTCTGCAATTATAGTGCGTTGCGAGAAGCCTTTATCTGTATCTACGTTTAGCCTTGTGTATGCAAGCTGTGCCATTCGCAGTCAAATACCAGAAGCATGAAGCCCTTCTTCTTAACTGTTGACGGTTATCTTATCGTTTATGTCTTACAAAATCTCGCCTGACATTAAAACTACACTGCCCCAATTGAAACGCGGAGGGAAATGAATCCTTCGTCTTCAAAAACGCTGGCAACATGCTCCTGCAGTTCTTTCCCGGGCGTAAGCGAAAGCATATATCCGCCTCGCCCTCCACCGGTAATCTTACATCCCCAGGCACCCTCCCTAATCCCGATCTCGCTTAGCCTAATGATCACTTCGTGTGACAATCCCATGTCGATTAGAATCGCGTGGTTCTCGTTCATCAGCTTGCCTACCTGACGCAGGTCGCCCTGGCGCAAGGCGTCAGCCATACAAGCGCATTGGCGCTGGATCATATCCATGTGCTGATTATACAAGCTTGCGTTCGCCTTAGCGTACTGGCTGATGTACGCTCGCTTGGTGGAGGTGTCGAAGTTCACACCACTGTTGACGAGCACAGCCTCAACGGGTTGTTGTAGATTAATGGGGGTGATATTCGGCTGCGAGGCCTCCAATGACACTTGATAGATCATCACCCCACCGAAGCAGGAAGCTGTGTTATCGATGCCGCTTGGTTGTCCATGGTAGGCGTGTTCGCCCCGCCAAGCGAGATGGTTGATGTCGTCGTCAGATAACTGCAAGGCGAATTCTTCATTTAGCGCGCGGGCGATGGCTACACAGCTTGCTGCACTAGCCCCAATCCCGCTTCCGACAACTAGATCCCCGCCAAGCACGATTCGCACACCGATACGCCCTGTGTCGATTCCTGCCTCCTCGAGCAGAATATCGATCGATCTTTTTTGCTGTTCTTGCTTACTTTCCTTGTATCCCGGGCTCTCGGCTCGATTATCCTGGAGCGTCCACCCCGGGTAAGCTGCCCGCTCGACGACAGCGGTCGTCGTTTGCGGAATTGCGGACACGATAGCCGGTACTCCTAGGTAGACAAACATATCCCCAATAAGAATCGTTTTGCCAAACCCGGCTCCACCGCCCATACGATTCTCCTCCTTTTTCCTCTATTCGCTGACACAGATTCTCAAGCCAAGGGAGTAAGCAATTCCTCACTTTCTTTGTCGTAGAAAAGCAGCTTATCTGATGGGATAGATAGCTCCATCACATCTCCAATGTTTATGGAAAAAGTCTTCTCATGAAGAACGGTGATCTGTTGACCGGGAATTTCCACTTGGATAATCGTTTCTGGCCCGGCAGGTAGTACAGAATACACCGTTACAGACAATGCTTCTGAGATACTGCCTGCAGGTACTAGTTTCACGTCCTCGGGGCGGATGGCGGCGAGCACCGGCCGATCGCCTAGTGAGGTGGGCAGTCCCCGGGCGATGACCTGTCCTTCGTGTTGAAGGGTTAACGCATGGCCACTTCTTATCAGCTCCCCAGCGAGCAGGTTCATCGGCGGGCTGCCGACGAAATCCGCGACAAACAAGTTCTTCGGCCTTTCGTAGACCTCGCTTGGAGAGGCGCTCTGCTGAATGACTCCATCCTTCATTACTACAACGCGGGTAGCCATAGTCAGCGCCTCAACTTGATCGTGAGTGACATATATTGTGGTGGATTGAAGATCGTTATGCAGCCGCTTGATCTCGGTTCTCATCGCAAGACGCAGCTTGGCATCCAGGTTGGACAGCGGCTCGTCCATCAGGAATATGCTGGGGTTGGTGACAATCATGCGGGCGACAGCTACCCGTTGCTGCTGTCCGCCCGAGAGCTCGTGCGGGTAGCGGTTTTCCATACCGGAAAGATGCATGTATTCCAAAGTCGAGCTGACGGCTTCTTGGATCTCCTGCCTGCTCTTATTCATCACCTTTAGCCCGAACGCAACGTTGGCAAACACCGTCATATGCGGCCACAGGGCGTAGTTCTGAAATACCAATCCGAGTTGGCGTTTGCGTGGCGGAACGAAAACTGCGTCGCTGTGGGAAAACACGGTACCCCCATCAATGGAGATAATCCCTTGCTCCGCGGTTTCTAGCCCAGCAATCAGGCGTAGGGTTGTCGTCTTGCCGCAGCCAGACGGTCCTAAGAGTGTAACAAATTCGCCTTGTTGGACGCTTAAGGTTACATCATCGACGGCAACCACTGATCCGAACTTCTTGGAAACGTGTTCTAGCTCAAGAACGGTTTTCATTGTCTATTCAACTCCTAGCTTAACTCCTTGGCCCCCAGGCGGCGGGAGATCCACAGCCCGACGAGCACGATGAACGCTATCAAGAGAGTTATCGCGTTGGAAAACTGCGTGTACCCTTGTTCCTGATAACGGAACGTCATCGTCGTCAGCGTGCGCGTCTTAGGGGTCACAAGAAGAATGATCAGCGAAAGTTCGCGCATGGTCGTAATGAAGACAAGGAGAAATCCTGCCATTGCGCCTCTGATGGTCAACGGCAACATGATGCGTCCGAACCTACGGAACCATCCCGCACCAGCCATTTGGCCGGCCTCTTCCAGCTCACCGCCCACCTGCAGCATTGCCGATGTGCCGCTGCGCGCGGAGAACGGAAGGTTCTTGAATGTGCACACCAGAACCAAGATCAGGAATGTCCCGTACAGAGAAGGGAAGATTCCCCATTGATGTGTAAATACGGATAGATAGATGGCGCCGAACGCGATGCTCGGAATGAGATATGGAAGGAACGAGATCTGCTCGAGCCCCTTGGATAGAGCCGTCCCTCTTCCCTTGACCACCGCATAACCAATCAACAGTCCGAGTACCCCGGTCACGAACGCAACGGATACGGAGAGCTTTAGGCTGTTCCACGCCGAGCCGAGGATCGACATGTTTCGTAGGATGCCTGCTTCGCCCTCGGCGAACGAGGTGCCGCCCGGCCCTATCCAGAAAAGGCTTGTAAGATTGCTGAGCGAGTACGTGCCTGGATAGAGCATCAGTGTCTGCCACAACAGGAGGAAAAGGGGTAGGACTGCGCCTATGAGGATGAACGTTCCACCGTACGCTAAGGCAAACGGTCGCCATCGGCCAAGCCGCGTCAAGTTAGTACGGAATCCTTTGCCGGATATGGTGACAAAGCTGCGCCTGGTACCGATTACCCTCTGGTTGATGAAGATGAGGAACATCGAGCTAATGATAAGTATCAAGGCGAGGATGTACCCGGTGGATGGGGTGCGGCTTGTGATATTGGAATAGATCATCGTGGGTAGAGTGAAGTAGCGCACAGGTGAGCCGAGGAAGTACGGCGTGCCGAATATGCCGATGCTCCGTGAGAATATCAGTATGAAAGCGGACAGGATGGCCGGAAGGACCATGGGCATGGTGATTTTTGAGAACACAGTTGTGCGCGAGGCGCCCAATACTTCGGCGGATTCCTCCAGTCGCGAGTCGATGGTCGTCAGCGCCGCGGAGATCAACAGGTAAGCGAACGGGGAATAGTGCAGGGTCAGAGTGATCACTATTGGCAGGTAACCGTAGGAAAGCCAGTTGGGTGGGCTTATCCCTGTCATGTACTGAAAAAGCCCCATCACGCCGCCAATACGCGCGTTCTTGAACACGATAAGCCAGGCCAAGGCTAGAGTATACGACGGAACCACGTACGGGACGACGGCCAATGCCCCAATCCACTTCTTGAATGGCATATCCGTTCTTACCACCAACCATGCTAGTAGGCCTCCCGCAATCAGTGCCAACACAGCGGCCGAGAAACTGACCTCCAACGAGTGTATAAGTGGGCTGACGAGTAGATTGGGCGTAAGCGGACTTGCAAAGGTACGTTGCCAGTGAAATGTGGTGAAGGCGCCTGGCTCCGCCTCCCGCGACATCCGTACATCCGTATCCTGCCAGACAAGCGTGTCGCGAACTAGTCTGCCGAAGGGGATGACCACAAATACAGCCAATAGGGTAATTAACAGTAACGAGAGCAGGATCCGAGGTGTGGCCAGCTGGTTGCCCAATCGCCGGAACGTGCGCGGCAGACCAGTCATAAGATAAGTACTTGGCAATTTCATTTTTTCCCTAAAAAGCGCGGCAGCAAGGTCGGCCTAAGCGGCCATGCTGCCGCAAATGCATCCATCCAACTGCTACTGCATCAACAGCCAGAAATCCTTAATCTTCTGGCCTTCGTACCACACAAACTCAGTGTCTGCAGGCCATGTGCGCATCTCCTGCAGTGTCTTCGTTCCCGGAGGTGCGGGAACATCGGTACGCGTGGGAATATTACCTGGCACGAAATAGGGCTCGTAGCCCCAACCGCCGTGCTCGTCCCCAAGCATCCATCGCACCATGAGCTTGGCTGCATTAGGATGCTGCGCCTGGTTAACAATGGCGACAACGACGCTTGTCGTTATACCCATGATTGGATCAATGTCATAGGCGACTTCAAAGACAAGGGTGGGGTCTTTTTCCTTGTCCCGTAGGCGGGAGAAAGCGGTCATCCCCACCGGCGGATTAGTCTGCCCGGGAGCGCCGACAGCATTGGAGACCTCATTGGTCGAGCCAACGATGATTACATCATTATCCAGTAGGCGTTTGATCCATTCGTAGCCCGCGTTCTCCACACCCGGAGAAAGCATAATTTCCTCACCGAACTCTTTCTCGTATGCTGCGGCCATCTCCTCTGGATGCTGGATGATCGTGCCTAGGACCTCGACGAACTCGGAGATTATGTTGGGATCAGGGAAGAGCACTTTTGACCGCCACTCCGGCTTGGTCAGTTCCCACAGGTTATCGAATGGGCAACTGTCGTAGGCTTCTGTGTTGTACACAAAAGCGTCCATGCTCAAGTGATGGACGAACAGAGGATCTCGGTGCTCAGCGCCAAGCACGGGAAACAAGTCGGGAGGCACATAGGTGAACACGTACCCCTTCTCGTACAGCTCATAATACACAGTAGCCGGATCTTTGAGATATATAATATCAGCAACGTAGTTTCCCGCTTCCTGCTCGGCAAGGATCTTGCTCACGATCTCCGGGGAGTCCATATCGAAACCGTTGACCTTAATTCCAGGGTAGCGCTCCTCAAAGGTTGGCCCAAACTTGAATACGCGCGACGAATACGAGTACACGTTGACCTCACCTTCCTCCTTTGCTAATTCGTAGAGAAGCGCTTCATAGGCTGCGTCTACACTATCAGGGTGATAGGGACCAAGCTGGACCTCCTGCAGCCACTTGTCGGTTACCTCGTCTATGTCTTGATCAGCGGCTAACGCAAGTGGGCTTATAACTAACACCATGCCCAGAAAAACGGCTAATAGGATCTTCATGCTTAGGTGAAC
Organism: Candidatus Bipolaricaulota bacterium; assembly: GCA_018399865.1. Next base: position 5,537 of record JAGYNL010000119.1, read on the forward strand.
ACGTTTCATCTGTCGCCTCCTTACTAGTAGTTGTGAAACACTCTGCCTGTCTTTTGCAGCTTCTCTCTATACAATCACCTCCTTTCATACCATAACGGTATCAATCTCCACGTCCAAACTAGAGAGGCTTTCCAGAAGCTTAGGATCTAATCTCGAATCGGTGATGATCGCGTCGATATCTGATATGTTGGCTATCTTCCCGTGCGATACGCTGTTGAACTTGGTGTGATCAGCCACTATGACTACTCGTTGGCTGTGCTCGATGATTGCTGAGGCTGTCTCTGCTTCTTCCAAAGAAGGTATGGTTAGCCCACGGTCAATCGATATACCATTCACTCCTAGAAACGCGAGATCAAAGTAGATTCCCTTCAAGGCTTGATGGGCAAGCCTTCCTACCATTGCCAGAGACACCCCGCGCAGGTAACCACCAACCACAAACACCTCTGCTCTTGGAAACTTGCTCACTTCAAGAGCATGATTGAGAGCGTTTGTAAATACACGAAAACTCCTGTCCTGAGGAAGGTGCCTGATTGTTGCCATAGTTGTTGTTCCGTTACCGATAAAAAACGCCATTCCTTCTTCAACCAGGCTTGCTGCGTATCTTCCAATTTCTTCCTTCTCTTTCTGGTTCACGCTTGTCTTGTCATTGTAAGAAGGCTCAGCTGTTAACCATTTTCGAGCGATTGCGCCACCATGAACGCGAATAATTTGCCCTTGCTCAGCTAAGGCATTTAGGTCGTTTCGGATAGTCATAGATGAAACAGAAAAGCTCTCTGACAGATCAGAGGTCTTCACAGCTTTACGTGATTGAAGCTGTTCAAGAATCACCTGCCGGCGCTCATCTGTCAGCATATGTTGTCGATTGGTTGTATTTCCTTGCGACTCCATTTAGCTATTAGTATAGTGCAAAACCGTGGTGTGTCAAGCTGCAGTTGGGCATTACTTGGTTAATCGCTTATGATGCTCAGTTGCTATTTCTGTCATGCCAGCAGGAACACAGGTGTTTCTGCTAAGTTTCGAAATGGAAACTTCACCGAGGCCTTCGGTTGGGGCAATTACAACGCATATATCCACAGAGTTTATCTGGGATGTTGTGTGGCGTTGTAGCTGCTTGCCCGGTGCAATTCTATTTCACTAGGGGTATGCAACTTTGTGATTCTACTCTTCTTCTTTTGTAGCGTTGGAGCTGGTCTCCGACGTTGCGGTTGTGTGATTTTCCAGGCATAAATCTCAACGTGGCAGGCAAGCTGCACACGCTACGACAGATTGAGAAATGCATCGTGGCTGGGAAATCAACGTTGTACGCAAGGTACCAACGCTACAGAAGAAGAATCATTTAATGTGACATGTATTACAACGACGCAGGCAAGCTGCACACACTAAGATAATCCAGAAATCCAGAACCATCTTGCGTGCCCTTGCAGCTTTATCCCAAGATTTCAGATGTTATTCGAATAAGTTAATTAAGTAGAAAAGCCCAGGATCTACTGGACGGGGCTTTGCAAGGGCTTCTTCCAGGCTCACTGCAACGATCTTGGTACCCTGAATTGCTGTCATTACGTCAAATTCATCTTGGAGGGCAAATTCGATCGCTGCGGCACCAAACCTGGTGGCCAGGATTCTGTCGGACGGCGCAGGGCTTCCGCCCCTTTGGAGATAAGCAAGGTTGGTTACTCTAACAGGCATCTGCATCAAGGTTGATAACTCGTTAGCGATGTACTGGCCTACACCCCCTAGGCGAACGTGGCCAAAAGCATCGACCTCCGCCTCGGCGAGTACTTGTCCGTGCAAGCCTTTAGGGGTTGCCCCCTCGGCAACAATGATTATGCTGAAGTGTTTCTTGCGAGCCTGGCGGTGGAGGATCTTCCGATGTACTTGTTCGATGTCAAAATCCTCTTCCGGAATAAGTATGACATCAGCCCCGCCAGCGATTCCTCCCATGAGGCTTAGCCACCCTGCGTCGCGTCCCATCACTTCCAAAATGAGTACCCGGTGATGGGAAAACGCCGTTGTATGTAGTCGGTCAAGGGCATCGGTAACTACGCCAAGGGCAGATGCGTAGCCTATCGAATAATCGGTCATTGCTATGTCATTGTCTATAGTCTGGGGGATTCCTATCGCCTTAATGCCATGCTTGGCAAGGCCATGAGCTACACCAAGTGTATCATCTCCGCCAATGGCTATGAGAAAATCAATTGCATTGCGCTTAAGGGTTTCTATGATTCTTTCTACTCCATTGTCAATATTGAATGGGTTGGTACGGGAACTTCCTAGTATTGTTCCCCCGATTTGCAGTATGCCAGAAACGTCTTTCAGCTCAAGAGGCTGTGTGAGATCCTCTATTGGCCCTAGCCACCCCTCTTGAAAGCCTATCGTTTCCACGCCGTTTTTGTACCCGAAACGAACTACAGAACGAATTGCCGCATTGATTCCTGGGGAGTCTCCCCCTCCTGTTAAAATGCCTGTTCTTTTCAACTTAATTCCCTCTAATGATAGAATGATTTGCGCTTCCTGCTTGATCAATAAGTTCCATTGCTACATCCTTGATTCTCTCCTGGATTGCCCGTCCTACAGCTCGAGGATCGAAATCCTTTTTCAGCGGCGTCCAGTTGCTACTGGAGAATAGGCCAGTAGAGTCATCTTCAACTCCCTCTGGCGGAACGATAGAGCTGGCATGCGAGACGTAGTAATCGTGGGCTGCCCGAGCGTATTCGTACTGATAGCGAGTGTCTTTATTGAGCTTGCAGATTCCGTAACCTATTATCTCGCGGATTTGATCAGCAAGCAGCCCGGATGTACCATGCAATACTAGAGGAACGTCAAGCCCATTATCCATCAGTCCCTTGTGCACCTTATCGGCAATGTCGGTGTCTAAAACAACATCCTTTCCTTTGGAGACACCGTGTTGCGTGCCGATTGAGATCGCAAGAAGATCCGCCCCGCTTCTTTCAATGAATTCGATGGCCTCATCAGGATCGGTATAGAATGCCTCCGGAGAGGATATCTCGTCCTCCACACCTTTGATCTTGCCCAATTCAGCCTCGATGAGAATCTCGCTCCCCTTCGCCATATCAACGACCTTTCGTGTTACTGCGATATTCTCTTCGTATTCTTCCTTAGAAGCATCGATCATTATTGAAGATACTAGCCTCTCAGAGATAGCCCTATCAATTAACTCCATTTCATTGGTTGTGAAGTGATCCAGATTCAGAAAGACGCCAATTGGGAACAAATCGCCAAGCGTTCTCACCTGGTATGAAAGGCTACGCAAACCAGCGAGCTTATCTCCAGCACCAGCAAATTTCGCCGCTCCTGGAGAGATCTGCACAACAAGGTCAGATTTACGCTCACTGTAGCCCTGAAGAAGTCCAATAAGTACATTTTGTTCAGCGATATTGTTGGCCATAAATGCGTAAGCGTTTTCTTGCGCTAGCTTGTAGGCTCGCCTTAATTCTGCACCGCCGTAAAATGCCATCTTACAGATCCTCCTGATAATCTTATACCGTGTTTTTTGATCGCCTGCAACGTTATCTGGTTGGCTATTCAGCGAGTAGATGTTTCTGTTTTAGTCAGACAAGGTAGTATAACGGCCCATGTTTCGAAAGCGCTGCTGACGGGCCGGCAGTAGCTCCTCTAAACTAATCTTGTTGAGCTCTTCGAGTTGACGAATAAGGACAGCCTTAAAGGCTTTTGTGGTTTGTACCACATCTTTGTGAGCTCCACCGAGTGGTTCAGGAATAATCTCCTCTATCAAGCCAAGCTCTAGAAGATGAGGCGCAGTAAGTTTTAGGGTTGCTGCTGCTTCCTTAACTCGCTCCTTGCTCTTCCAGAGAATTGCCGCTGCTCCCTCAGGGCTAATCACCGAGAAGATCGCATTTTCCAGCATTAGTAAACGATCTGCAGCAGCTATTGCCACTGCTCCTCCTGATCCGCCTTCTCCTATTACCACTGACACAGTAGGGACCTCTATCTCTAGCATACATTGTATGCTTTGTGCTATTGCTCCACCGATGTTCTTCTCCTCGGATTCAAGTCCTGGGTAAGCACCTGGCGTATCAATCAAGCTGATTATGGGGAACCCAAAACGTTCTGCCAGCCGCATCATCTTGATTGCTTTGTGGAAACCCTGCGGTCTTACCATGCCGAAGAAGCGCTCCTTGTTTTCTGTGGGATCACGCCCTTTTTGCTGAGCGATTATGGCTACCTTTCTTTTATCTAATTCAGCCAGGCCTGTGATGAGGGCGCGATCGTCTCCGCACATACGATCACCATGAAGCTCGTAGAAGTTTGAAAAAACAGCTTCTATATAATCTAGTGAATAAG
>JAGYNL010000120.1 GCA_018399865.1 Candidatus Bipolaricaulota bacterium
CTATTAGAGGGGGTACAGCGTGAACAAAACAGAGTTCGTAGAAATGTTGGCCAAGGAAGCGGAGCTTACCAAGAAGGATGCCCGCAAGGCAGTCGAAGGTATGGTTGATCTTATCACCAAGTCACTTGGGAAGAATGAGCCTGTCGTTATCACCGGATTTGGCAAGTTCGAAGCCCGAACGCGAAAAGCATCGACAAGGATGAATCCGCAGACTGGAAAGAAGATCAAGGTTCCCGCAAAAGTAGTGCCCGCTTTCAAAGCTGGGAAGACTCTAAAGACAGTTGTCGGCAAGAAAGCGAAGAAGAGCTGAAGAGAGGTATAGATAGTAAGTTTTGCGTTGGAACCCAGCACCAGCTAGAACTTGTTGAATCGTACGGCTCGCATCATCTTAAAGGGTACGTCCTGAGTTGTTGCGTATTGTGATTGTTATATTACGCCCTGCAATGTGACGTTCGGATGGTGCGTGTCGTACGCTTGTGATTATCTAAGCCAAATAGCCCAAATTAGCTTTTCAGGCTTCACAAAGTTCTTTACCCAATGAAAATGCCTTCAATGTTATTTCTGAGTCTATAGCGCCTTTGATATCCACGCCCCCAACAATCAGATCGGTTAAGTAATCTGTTTCATAAACATTGAAGAAGTAGCGTACTGTCCGTTTCATTCCCTCGAAATTTGCCCGAGGGTCACCGGCCGTAGAAAGGAGAACCCCCTTTCTGCGAACGCACCCTGCATGCGAAACCGGCAGTGGTTCGTGCAAGCGGTACTTGCGTACCCATTGACATTGAGAACGGTCAATAAGCGATTTCACCCGTGCAGGAACTCCACCAAAATAAAGCGGAGCAGCCAAAGCTATTACATCTGATGATATAATCTGCGTATCCACTATCTGGAAATCGTCTTCGATGATGCACTTTCCGCTCCTAGCACAGTCATCACAAGCTTCGCAAGGTGTTATATGCAATGATGAGATATGCAGGATCTTAGTCTTCGCGCCAACGCTTTCAGCTCCTCTTAAGAAAGCTTCAAGAAGGATGTCCGTGTTACCTTTCCGTCGGGGGCTGCCAGCAAGCCCGAGAACCTTCAACCTTGTCTTACCATTCATAAAAACCCTCCGCCAAATAATGTCCAACTTGCTAGCAAAAGGAAAGAAGAACCCATCCACCAGTGAACTTGTTGCGTCATAAGAATCAACCCAAATTCCTCTTTAGACTCTTTTGTGTATTATACCCCCGCTACTTGCGCCAGTTTTCTTAACTGTATCTATACTTTTCCCCCATTCTGGGATTAATAGCCAATAAATGCTTTTTTTGGTTCACTGTTAGTTCACGTTCTCTCCACAAGTCATTCACAGAAGCCCGCTAAAATTGTTTTGTAAAGATTCGAATTCACTGGGGGTGAATAGATATGACTAAGCAGACAGTAACAGACAAATTATCCATCTACATTCCGCAGAAGAAAATGGCGGAAAAACCAGTAGAGCGATTAATCAAGCTTTCCGAGAAGATGGATCGCTCAATCAACTACCTAGTTGTGGACGCGGTTTTGCAGTACTTAAGTCGCGAAGAGAAGAAATAAATCAATAAAGGCTGCTCTACGTGAACTATAACCGGTTAACCGAGAGCAGCCTTTTTCGTTGGCCAAACTATTTCGTCTGCGATTTGAGGTAACGGTCAAACCAATTCCTAATATGCTCAAGCCGCGCGACACGCCTGTCGGTTCTGCCACCTCGTGATAACCCATGCGGCTCATCTGGGAAGCGAACCATTTTTGTATCTACTCCCAACCGCTTCAGCGCTACAAACACTTGTTCCCCCTGTTCGATCGGACAGCGCATATCATTTTCACTATGAATGACTAAGGTTGGGGTTACCGCTTTTCCAATGTACTTCATTGGCGACTGTCGCCAGTAGTTTTCCATGTCCTGCCAAGGAGGCACATTTCCAAACTCCTCCTGAAATGCCCAGTTGAAATCGCTAGAACCATACATGCTAATCTGATTACTTACACTGCGCTGCGTTACTGCAGCTGCAAATCTATCAGTATGTCCGATGATCCAGTTCGTCATGAACCCGCCATAGCTGCCACCAGTCACTCCCATTCGATTCTGGTCAATGTAAGGTTGCTGAATCAGGTAATCTACCCAAGCCATGAGGTCATCGTAATCAGCACCGCCCCAATCGTTCCAGATCGCCTTACTGTGTTCTTCGCCATACCCTTGCCCACCGCGCGGGTTGCAGAAATACACAACGTATCCCTGTGCCGCAAGGTAATAG
>JAGYNL010000121.1 GCA_018399865.1 Candidatus Bipolaricaulota bacterium
CACAACATCGGCAGCCGTTAATGGGTCACCGTTAGAGAAAGTGGCATCTTCATGGAGGCTGAACATGTATACGGTGCCGTCTTCAGATATTTCCCAGCTCTTTGCCAAACCAGGTAAGATCTTACTTACCGAATCAGATGGAAAAGTAACTAGGGTCTGGTAAACTGAGTGGTGGATAAGAGAGCCTCCAGGTTCATAGGCTCTGCTAGGATCAAGAGAATGATAATCCTCTGAAAGCCCGACAACAAGGGTCTTATCTTGTCCTTGAGCTACGATGCTTACAACAGCCATCAAGCTTAGCATGGCTACTAATGATAATACTGTGAAACGACGCATATTTGCCTCCTTTGGGTGCTATTGCTACCCCTGTCATGGTTTCTTAAGGTTATGCTGCAGTTGCAAATAACCTTATCCTATTAACCACCTTGCGTGTTTTGTTGTACCGCAAGGATGCACTAGTATAGCAGATCTTTGTGGTTAAGTCTTACTATGCATATCAGTCCGCTAACCTGCAGATAATCGTGCTTGTTTCTCAGCTTCATTCTTCTAAAGGCTACATTGGAAAAAGAATACTTGCCATTCGATAAGATAATGATGTAATTTTGGTGCGTTTAATATCTGATTTTTGTAGTATTACATCGTCATGAATATCCGTGCTGCGCTGTTTGATATGGATGGAACTATTTGGGATGCGCCAATTGATTGGCCGGCTGTGCGACGCGAGATCGATATTCCGGCCGACGGTCGGCCAATTTATACGCAGCTAATGCAGATGACAGCTCGCGAACGTGCCCGAGGAATTCAGATACTGGAACGCTACGAAAGATTTGGAGCCGAGAATGGCACTATAATGGATGGGGCAGAGGAGTTAGTTGAGTACTTGCGTGATGCCCATGTCAAATGTGCATTGGTCACCAACAATACGCGGCGCAGCGTTGAACATGTCCTTGCGCGTCATCCATTGCCTTTTGATCTAATCTTAAGTCGAGATGATGGGCCTCTAAAACCGGATCCGAATATTTTTTTCTTGGCTCTGAAGAAACTAGGCGCTAGTCCAGATGAAGCAGTCGCTATTGGGGATGCCCACCTGGATCTCATCGCTTCACATAAGGCAGGCATAAAGAAGTTCATTCTTGTGGGTAGTAAGCCTTGGGTGCGCGAGTTACTCCCCGATGGGATGCCTCACCACAAGGCAGCAAATCTTATCGAGGCAAGGACGATAGTCGCGAGCCTGTTGAGTGTACCATCTTAAGATAGATTGAGACCTCTTATGCTATCTGATGCTCAGATAATGCTTAACTCCAAAAACCGCCTTTAGGTTCTTCGATCGGGCTTACATTCCTCAGCTATCCCACCTTTTCTGGCCGATCAGGGACATCGTAGAGTATGTCATCTAAGGGATGTCTGTACAGAGGTTGCTCTAGCCGATTCTGGTCGAAATAGTGGCCCATCAACCCTATCGATCTTCCTAACACAAATAAGGCATTGAACAAGCCGGCTCTTATCATTTGGTCAATTTGCTCGTCGCTGAACTTGAGTTCATGCAAAAGATCCACGAGGGAAACACCGATGCATCCATCAACGTTTAGAATTAGGTTGTTCTTTTTCTGTGTTGTGACAGCTTCCACAGTTAGGGCGTAGTCGAGGAGCTCCGTTTTGGTGAAGTGGGCTTTAGCAAAATTCTTCAGAAGCTCTACACGTTTATCCGGGTTTTCTGCGGTGTGGAGCCTGTGGCCGATACCCTGTATGCGAATACTTCTGCTCTTCATGTCTTCCACTAACTGCCGAGGGTCAAGCCCGTTACGGAATCCGTACAAGAAGTGCTCGGCTGCACCGTTCACCGCTCCTCCAAATCGGGGCCCAATAGTGAGCAGGCCGCTTACTAAGGATGATATCAAGTCCTTTCCTGCCCTAGCGGCGACGATAGTGTTATGCGCTCCAGATACGGCTGGGCCATGGTCAGCGATTATCTGTAGCACCATCTCTATGAACTGGCGGGCGCGTACAGGGATATCCTTCTTGAACCATAGCAGGCCGATTACTCCACCTATCCCATATCTATTCTCAATCACTTCGTCGATAGGGATGCCACTGTAATTATGAACCTCGCCCGATTCATCGCAGATAGTGGAGATGAAGTTGGTAGGCTTTCTTACCAATCCTTCTGCAACAGCTTGTTTGTAGTCGATGGGGACTGATGCTGGTTCAAATTCCACGGCGGGAGTAATTACTCCTTCTGCGACGAGCTTTTCGTAAGTCTCTTTGATCTTTAGATGATAATCATCAAAAGAGTCGGGAACGATTACCCCTGCTCCACGCAGTGCATTGTTCTTGGCATCAGCAGTCTCATTTTCTGCATCGGCCTTTGCTCCGGCATGGCCAAATTGCACTTGTCCGGGTAAAACCTTAGCGCAGGTTCCTGTAACCCACATTACAATGGGTTTTTTGATCCGGCCGTCTTTCACCGCCTCGGCTATTTCGTATTCAGCGGTACCTCCGAGCTCTCCCAAGCAAACAAGCATCTTTATGTCTGGGTTAGCCTCGTATCGCAGCAGGTGGTCGATCAGAGAAGATCCAGGAAAGGCGTCTCCGCCAATCGCAATCCCTTCGTTCAGCCCATCGGTGTTTCTGGCGATGATATTGTAGGCTTCGTTGGACATACCCCCTGAAACAGAGACGAAGCCAACCGATCCGGGTCGATAAAGCTTCGCCATTCTGATGTTCTCCATTGTTCCGGCTGCATTTCCTATCTTGAATGCGCCTGCTTTAACTCCTCCCACAGTTGCTGGTCCAATAATCCACTTACCGAGTTTCTTGGCCAGTGCTCCCATCTTACGCTCCAATCTCTCGGGGATGCCTTCGGCTATGACAGCAATCGTGCGGATAGTTGCAGTATTTAAAGCCTCCACAGTAACCTGGTAGGCTGATCGTTGCGATGCGAAGTTCACCATCACGTCGGCTTGAGGAAACTGTGAGCTTGCTTGAGCGATACTTGTAAGACGCGGGATACGGATCTCTTTGGTTCCCCAGAAGAACTTCTCGAACCCTCCACGCTCGGGAGTTATCATAGCTACAACGCTTGGCTCATCCTTACGGCACATGTAGTCGAAGTCTAGCATCCGCTGCACCGCTGCTGTCTGCGAGCCGTAAATGAATGCTTTGGTATGCTTATTGAACAGCTCGTGGTCTTTCATTACTTACCCTCCTCGAGTGCCAGTGAGACAATACGAGTCATGTGAGTCTCCGGTCCGAATACCTCAAGTGGAATACCAATTCGTTCTCCTAAGCGGCGCATGTCTTGTAGCCCTTGCACGTAGTTTGGTCCGCCGCGCCGCACGTAGATTCTTACATTGTTATCGCGCAATTTATCCTTGTAGTCTTTAAGGGCTTTGATGATCCCAGTGAATGTCTTGGCCACGTCGGTAAAGTTAGCAATTCCACCGCCGATCAGCAGAAACTTTGGCCTGCCTTGCGGGTCAGGCTTTCGTGTCATTAGATCAAGTATGGTCTTAGTGTACTCGTAGGTTTCCTCAGTTGTCGGATTGCCTGAGTACTCACCGTAATTAGCCAGTTCCTTGCTGTAGCCTAGATCTACTACTGTGTCAGCGTAGATCACGCTTGCCCCACCTCCCGCTGCAAGGTTCCATACTCGTCCTTCGGGGTTTAATAAGGTTAGCTTGAGTGATGCTCCAGTCTTTTCGTCTAGGGATGCTATATACGCCTCTTCCGGGGTAGAGATACTGCCAAATGCCTTAGGAAATTCAATCTCTCCCCATTTATCTGCGCACTGGAAGGCAGCAGTATCGTCTAACTTGGCTACCGTATCTAAGGGGACGAGTATTCCTTGGTTGAAGGCGATGGGGTTGAACTCAAGGTAGCCAAAATAGTACTCGCAATAGATTTTATAGAGTGCCTTTATGAACTCAGCCACCATGTTCCTATCTGGCATCTCTGGAAGGCGTGAAGCAACGTCAACTTCTGAAGGGTCATCTAGGACTGGCACCTCGATAGTCACCACAGAGTCCCAAACTTCCTCGATATCCACTCCCCCCTTAAGGGAAAAATGGATAACATCGCTATCTGCCTTAGAAGTGAAGGCCAGGTAGTACTCCTCTTTATGTGGCACGAATGGCTCTATAAGAAAGTGGGTGAGAACACCGGCGGTTTCACCGGTAGTCTGGTTTATGGTGACCTGCTTGTTCATCCTTTCTTTGATCCAAGAACGTGCTTGGTCATAAGCTGCATCAACTAGCAGTAGGTTGTTCTTCCCGCGCTTTCCGAAGAGTTGATCAGGTTTGACCACCAACTTAGTTTGATTAAGCCAGTTATTATCCTGTGGTAACTTGTCAAGATCGGTTTTTGGGGTAACAAGAACTAGGCGGTCATCGGTGTGGAAAGGGCTGTCGGAGTATTCTTTTAGGGCTTTGTTGATCAGCCTCTTGGCGTCGTATTCGCGTATTCCTTTCTTTGCCATTAGCCCACCTTCATGTTCTTTATGATTTCGTCGCCGAATTCTGAGCAGGAAACCAGTGTAGCACCGTCCATCTGGCGTTCTAGGTCATAAGTCACGTGCTTGGACTTGATTGCTCCTATGATTCCTTTCATTACCAGCTCAGAGGCCTCGTACCACTTCATGCAGCGCAACATCTCCACTGCTGAGAGGATGATACTTCCGGGGTTTACTTCGTTCTTGCCAGCGTGTGAAGGAGCAGTGCCGTGAGTTGCCTCAAATAGACTGATCCTGTTCAGGTAATTGATGTTTGCTCCTGGAGCAACTCCCAATCCGCCAACCTGAGCCGCTGCAGCGTCGGACATGTAATCACCATTAAGGTTCATAGTTGCTACTACGGAGTACTCCGTAGGCCGCAGCAGCATCTGCTGGAAGAACTGGTCGGCAATGCGGTCGTTAAGGAGGATCTTGCCTTCAGGAATCTGTCCGGAGTACTTCTCCCAGAGCTCATCTTCTAAGATGATCTGGGAAAACTCTTGTCCTACTTCATATCCCCAGTCGCGGAACGCCCCTTCGGTGAACTTCATGATGTTTCCTTTGTGTACCAAAGTGACGCGGTTGCGGTTGTTCCTGATAGCATACTCGATTGCGGAGCGGATGAGGCGCTTGGAACCTTCTTCGCTTATTGGTTTGACGCCGATGCCGCAGTTTTCGGGGAAGCGAATCGACTTAACTCCCATCTCCTCCTGCAGCCATGAGATGACCTTTTTCGCCTCCGGTGATCCAGCTTTCCACTCGACGCCGGCATAGACATCCTCAGTGTTTTCTCTGAAGAAAACGATGTCTAGATCCTGGGGTCTTCTCACGGGGGCAGGGGTACCGATGTGGCGCACTGGGCGAACGCAAGCGTACAAATCGAGCACCTTCCGCAAGGTTACGTTTAGACTGCGTATACCTCCTCCTACAGGCGTCGTCAGTGGACCCTTGATGGCTATATGGTGATCCCGAATTGCCTCAATTGTTTCCTCTGGAAGGTAGAGTTTCTGACGTTCCTCGGGTGGAATTGCCGCTATCTGTTCCTGGCTGAGCTCTGGATGATTCTTTGTTAACGCCTCATCTCCAGCCCATATCTTTAGCCAATCAACTTTCCTCTTGGCTTTATAGGCTAGGTCTACAGCGGCATCAACCACCTTTATCATTACTGGGGTAATGTCTACACCTATTCCGTCTCCGGTGATGTACGGGATAATAGGATGATCAGGTACATTAAGGATTCTATTGGTGACTGTGATTTTCTCGGAAGCTGTTGCTTTGTTCTGGGGGTTTGTATTCATGGTTCCTCCCTACCACAAAAGTGGTATTGTTTCTATATTTCCTGGGACTGAAATTCAGTAGTAATTTTTTTTGCCGCGCTGACAACAAGAGCAATTGTTTTTCGTCGTCGAGCTTCTTCCATGCGTTGAATGGGGGCTGAAATGCTCAGCGCGGCAACCGCCTTTCCTTTTCGAGACATAATGGGAGCGCCAATGCCGTAAGTACCAGGGATAACTTCCCCGTTGCTCAGTGCATAGCCCAGCTTTCGTATCTTGGCTAGTTCTTTGAAAAGCTCATCTGGGTCAGTGATAGTTGCCTCAGAGAAGAGGGCAAGTCCCATATTCGCAATAATCCTTTCTTGCTCTTCGCGATCAAGATAGGCCATCAGTATCTTGCCTGATGTGCCTGCATGTAGCGGAAAAATGGCTCCTAACTCATGCGAGACCCGCAATGAGTGATGTGCCTCTACCCTCTCTATGCAAACGCCCTGGTTGTCGTGCAACGTAGATAGGCACATCGCTTCGCCGGTCTGAGCGGAAAGCTCGTGCATGAAAGGTATTGCGATATCTTGCAGGCGCTTCTTTGGCACATTGCGCGCCAGACTGAGGATCATTTCGCCCAAGTGGTACATACCTGTTGTATCTGCTTCTTCAACGAACCCCGTTTTCTTCAACGCTGATACATAACGATATGTGGTGCTAATGGGAAGCTGAATCCCACGGGCGATATCAGGTATCGATAGGGTAGAAACGTCACCAGAAAACAGCTTAAGGATTTTGACAATCTTTTCTAGAGTAGTGATGTTTCTTCCTCCATAGTTATCTCATAGTGGATATTCATCTACTAGTCTCTAAGCATGCTAGTTGTTAGGACTGACCGAAGTTTGCCATATTTTCTCATCTTTATCCTTAGCCTTTGCAATTCTTGCTCATCCAGCTAGCGCTAGTTCCCTGGGCTTGGGGCCTGTACTCTACGACCATTTCATAATACTTACTTGTCTTCTGCGTGTTTCTTCGCGGTGTAGGCAAGCAGTCCTCCAGCTTTGATCATTTCAATCTCACGCGAGGTGAGGTCATGTCGGACATTGAATGTTGTTCCCTTAGTCTCATTTTTTGCAGTAAGTTCTGCCTTGAAATTACTGACGTTTACCTGTAAATAGTCTTCCTGACTGATATCGTCTGTGTCACACAAGAACGGGATGATTCCCACGTTGATCAGGTTTGCTCGGTGAATCCGAGCGTAACTCTTGGCGAATATCGCCTTGATGCCTAATTGCCAGGGGGCGAGAGCCGCATGTTCGCGCGATGATCCTTGCCCATAGTTCTCGCCGCCCACGATGAACCCTCCATTCTTCTCCGCTGCACGAGTGGCAAAGCTTTTGTCCTCGTAGAAAAAGGTGAACTTAGCGATCTCAGGGAGGTTACTGCGGAGATGCTGTGTCAGCGGTCCAGCGGGCATGATGGCGTCGGTGGAAATCCCATCTCCTACCTTGAGGAGTACCTCGCCTTGAAGCACAGGTTCAAGCTGAGTTTGCGGCGACAAAGGTACGATGTTTGGTGCCCGCACGATCTCCACAGATTCACCCACAGGGTCAATGATAAGATAATCGTCGATGGTCAGATGGTCCACTGTAACTTCCACTGGAGGGAGCTCCCGCGGGTCAGCGATGTATCCGGCTAGTGCTGAGGCGGCGGCTACCTGCGGACTGCAAAGCGCAATTTTGCCGAACTTGTTGCCTCCGCGTCCCTGCCAGTTCCGGTTGACGGTGCGCAGCGAAAGGTGGCCAGTTCCAGGCACAAACCCAATTCCAATACATGCGTTACAACCCGGCTCAATCATGCGCACCCCGGCCTTTGTGAAAGACAGGAAGCTTCCGTCCTCCATTAGCATTTCCCAGGCTTGCCGCGACCCAGGGGAAACAATGACGTCAATGTCGGTGGATACATGCTTACCTTTCAACATCTCGGCTGCAATCTTTAGGTCATGGTAGGAGCCGTTAGTGCAGGAGCCTATATAGACTTGATTTATCTTTGTACCGGCAACCTCGTCGATGTCGAAAACGTTATCAGGCATCCCTGGCATTGCCACCAGCGGCTTTAGGGAGGATAAATCAATCTCCAGGGTGGAGTCATATACCGCTGTTTCATCAGACGCGAGTTCTACCCAATCCTGCGGGCGTTTTTGCATCTTAAAGAATGATGCCGTGATTTCATCAGAAGGGAAAATGGAGGACGTGGCGCCGGTCTCTGTGCACATGTTGGTTATTGTTGCTCTCTCAGGCACCGAAAGGGTTTTTACTCCCGGCCCGGAGAATTCGATGAAATAACCAGTGCCGCCTTTCACCGATATACGCCTTAGGATTTCTAGGGCTACGTCCTTTGCTGCCACCCCATGAGGGAGCTTGCCGGTGAGGATAACATTCATCATCTTTGGAACAACAACGTAGAAAAGTCCTCCTCCTGCGGCTACAGCTACGTCCATTCCACCCGCACCGATTCCAAGCATCCCCAAGCCGCCTGCTGTAGGCGTATGAGAATCGGACCCGAGTAGAGTCTTGCCAGGTACGCCAAAACGTTCGTAGTGGAGTTGATGGCATACCCCGTTGCCGTTCTTAGAGAATTTTGCTCCGTAGTGTGAAGCAATTGTCTGTAGAAAAATGTGATCGTCGGTTGATTCTCCTTTGAAACCAAGAGATGTGTGGTCAGAATAAGAAACAACTTGCTCGGCTTTTACTTTCTTAAGACCCAGTGATTCGAATTCCAGCCAGGCCATGGTTCCAGTTGAGTCCTGTGTGAGACAATGGTCTATAAGTATTCCGACCTCTGTTCCTCGTTTGAGAGTTCCTTCCCGCACATGATCTGCCAGGATCTTTTCAGTCATTGTCATGCCCATGATGACCACCTCTCGGGGCGGATTATCATATATCGATAATCCATTCTTGGTATGTGAGTTAGGATACTGCGATTTCGGGAGGTTGTCAAGTGTTCTTAGTCAGCAATGATCGCTTGTGGGATGTTTTCAGAAAGAAAGCTGTCCGGTAACAATGTGCCTTATCACTTACTGGCCGCGATAATCTTAGCTAAGCTAAGGTCGCTTCTTGTTGTTACTTTTATATTTGTCTCCTCGCCTATGATTGTCCACACTGGCATTCCAGCTTGCAGGACGGCAGTAGCATCATCCGTAATTTCACAGGTGACTTCTAATAGAGCTTTGAGAATTAGCTCGCGGGCAAATCCCTGGGGGGTCTGGATACGCAGTAGGCGAGCGCGATCTAGGGTAGCTTTACTTATGGGTAATTCAAGTTTTCCCTGCCGGACCGTGTCTGTAATTGGAAGAGCGGGAACACAAGCTCGATGCTTGACGGTCGCTGCAATCAGGCGTGCAATCATGTCATTGGAGACAAATGGCCGGGCAGCATCGTGGATAAGGACGATCTCTCCGCTTGCAGCCTGAACCCCGGCAAGAGAGGAATCCTGCCTTCGCTTCCCCCCCAAAACCATTCTAAGTGGCTTAGAGATATCCCTGATCAATGATGATACAATTTCTTGTTCGCCACTAGCTACAACAAGGACTATTTCGTCTACTTGCTCGCAGCAGGCGAAAGCTGAGATACTGTAATGCAGAAGTGGACGGGACCATATGTCCAGAAAAACCTTGTTCTTGTCTGCCCCAAACCGCTTTCCCTGCCCTGCGGCAAGGATAACCGCGCTAACGCGCATCTTCACCAATCACTCCGTGGATATGGTATCTCCAAGCAACGTGAGGTTTTTCCCATCGGGATCGATCATATACATTTGCCACTTATCCGTCCGATTTGAGTTAAAGAGGATCTTATCATTAGCTCCCCAATAGGGGTTAATATCCTCTCCCTCATGTTCTGTTATTCTTGTTATGGTAAGAGAAGACAGGTCTATAATATAGAGATCGACGTTTTTTTCTCGGTCAGAGGAGAAGACTATTCTGTCTGCCTGTGGTGCCCAGCTCGGTGCCCAGTCGTCGACTTCGTTCTGGGTCAGTTGGCTAACTTCCCCAGTTTCGAGATTTCTGGTAAACAACTCGAACCCCTTCTCTCCTGGCGAAGCATAGGCGATTTTTGTGTTGTCTGGAGACATTGTTGGCTGCCAGTTTTCTATCTGCAGGGATTCTTGTTGTAAGAGCGAGCATCCAACAAGAAGTAGGACTATCAATCCTGTTATTAAGACAATGATTGCACGTTTCATTGCGCCTCCTTTATTGATCCCAGCGCGGGGTTTCGCCACAGGGTTCAACGAACAACATCCGGCCAGCCTCTGTTTGTAAGGCGCTCTTCACGGTAGCCTTAATGGTGCGTCCGATATGGCGTCTGCCATTTTCTATCACTACCATTGTCCCGTCGTCAAGGTAACCTACTCCTTGCCCGATTTCCTCCCCTCGATCGATAACCTCGATTTCGATCTCTTCTCCAGGGATGAATCTAGGTTTAACCGTGTTGGCTAACTCGTTTATGTTTAGCACCTTGACGCCTTCAACCTGAGCCACTCGGTTTAGGTTGTAATCGGTAGTGATGAGTGATCCGTGTTCTTCCGTGGCTAGACGGATTAGTTTGTGATCAACTTCTTTCACTGAAGGGAAGTCACGGCTTAGCACACGAATGGCTATCTTTTCATCATTCATTAATTCCCCCAGTATCTCTAAGCCTCTCCTTCCCTTCCTGCGACGAAGGCTGTTTGAGGAGTCAGCGATGTTTTGCAACTCAGCCAGAACAAACTCGGGGATAATAATCTCTCCCTCAATAAAACCGGTGCGCACCAGATCACCAATGCGACCATCGATTATCACGCTGGTGTCAATAATTTTGCTCGATACATTGCCATTCTTTTTGCGGCCTTGTGGTAGCTTGCCTGTTGCTGTACCTCTGGCGAAGATTGGCAGATCAAGTGTGTAACCGATCGTCAGGCCAAGACCTAGGCTGAGCAGAATGGCCATTCCACGCAAGATACTGGAACCAGGGCCAGCGGGAAGGATGAGTGATAGGGCATAACTGATTAAGAATCCTATAAGTACTGCGCTTCCCCCAACTACAATAGTGTTACGCAGGCGTGACGCAGCGGTATCTTTAGCAATCTCCTCACGAATTCGTCTCCATAGGCTGATACTAATCCAGCATAGTATGGCACCAGCCGCGCCCCCCACAACAAGACTAATAGCAAGGCTTGGGATGGCTCCAATCGATCCGATGATTTCATGTGCAGCTGCGGCTGCTGCGCAAATGCCAATGAATAGGATGTATAAGATCAACTTGTTGTCACCTCCTGTAACTGGTGGATTTGATAAAAGCAGAAGTAGTGAGAGCCATATCTTCCATCTTCTCCATTTTACGTTGATTGTATACAGCGCTTGACTTGGGTGCAAGATTTTGCTATTGTGTACTGCAAAAGCGTACGTTTGGGGTTGATGAGGGGGGAGCGAGCTGATTGTCAATTGGACTGTTCGAGAGATCCTCAAGTGGACGCGGGGATATTTCAGGGCAGCAGGTATTCTTCAGCCGCGATTGGAAGCTGAGATACTTCTTGCCCATGTAATGGGTGTTGACCGTTTACACCTTTACCTGTTTCCGGATACACCACTAACCCCAGAAGAGCGAAGTAGATTTCGCGAGGTCATAAAGAAACGTTATTCTGGAGTGCCTCTCCAGTATCTTACCGGAGAGGTTCAGTTCTATGGCCTGCGGTTTAGAGTACGCCAAGATGTTTTTATTCCCCGCCCAGAAACAGAGGAGCTTCTTGAGACAGCCCTTGGGTTGATTCCGCGTGACCGAGGTACTAATTGCCTGGATTTGGGAACGGGTTCGGGGGTAATAGCGGTCTCCCTTGCCAAATACTTACCCCAGGTTAGCGTTACTGCTGTTGATTTCTCTTCTGACGCCCTGGAGCTGGCTCGAGAGAATGCTGAATTAAACAGGGTTACTGATCGGGTAAGTGTTTTGTACAGCAATTGGTTCGAGCGTGTCACTGGTAAGTTTGACTTAATCGTGTCAAATCCGCCATATATAGCAGAGGAAGATCTCGATAACCTTCCTAGCGAGGTGCGAGATCATGAACCACGCCAAGCCCTTGATGGCGGAAGACAAGGGATGGAGGAAATCGTAAAGGTTATAGGCCACCTTAAGGAGCACATGCATCCAGGCGCGACGGCGCTGTTTGAGATAGGTGATGGGCAGGGATCGATGGTCAAGAAACGGATGGAGCAAGCCGGCTTGGAAGACGTTCGAGTAGAACTTGATTTTGCAGACAAAGAAAGATATGTGATCGCTAAATGTCCGTGATTATACAGGTTTCAGAACTCAGCTTCGTCAGTAAGGATGGCATAAAGGTTCTCGACGATGTTCACCTTTGTGTAAATCGTGGTGAAATGGTCTTTCTGGTTGGCCCGGCAGCATCAGGTAAATCCGTCTTGATTGGTCTTCTTGGAACACAGATAGAACCTCAGCTTGGACAGATCCTGGTCTATGGTCGCAATATCGCTCGCTTAAGTCGGAAGAAGGCATTTGATTTGCGCCGCCAGATTGGCTTGTTACCCCAAGGATTTGTCCCTTTGACAAGGACAGTAATGGAGAACGTCACGTTCAAAATGCGCTGTTTGGGTGACTTTCACGAGCAAGCTGAGGATAAAGCGTTAGCTGCACTGGATCAGGTTGGGCTGACATCTAAGTTGACTCAGGTGGCGACTGAACTTGATCAGATCGATTATGTACGGCTGGGAATTGCGCTCTCTATCTGCGATGAGCCGCTTCTCTTACTTCTGGATGATCCGTTTGCAGGACTCTCCTCAGAAGAGCAAGAAGAGCTTTTTGAGTTACTTGTGGAACTAAACAGACGTGGTTTTACCATCCTTGCTGCGTCTCGCGACCTAACTGAGGGAATTGGTTCATCTGCGCGGATTGTGGAGCTTGTGGATGGCCGGGTGGAGGAGAAATCATGAGCAAGTTCTTCTTTATCTTTGGGAATTTGCTTGGCGCTATTAATGGGAAGATTGGCGCGCTTTTTCTTGGTGTGGTTACGCTGGTCCTTATCTCTCTCCTCATTTTTGCTGGGTTCTTCCTTTTTGGTCAGGCGACCAGAGCTAGTAATTCGCCAGCACTTGCTCCTGGTGAACTCGTAGTCTATCTATCTCCTCAGCTTTCATCCAGTGATGTGCAGGCTCTTTACCAGGAAATAATGCAGATGCCTGAGGCGGAGAAGGTAAATTATCGGTTTGCCCAGGAGCTTGGATTAGATAGGGCCGGTGGCGTGTTTATCGTTCTGGCAGGCAGTGTTTCGGATGCCTCAACTATCAAGCAGGTTGTCAGCGGATTTGCTGGGGTGACGAACATTGATTCTGGAACGCAAGAAAGCGCAGGAGACGTATCCCTTTCCGGCGCGTTATGGATTGGACTGCTTATCGGGCTAATTGTTAGCATTGCTGCCAGCTTGGCCCTTGCTCGTCACTCTTTCTCATTGCTTCTGGAGCGGTTTTCTGCGGAGATCAGGCTTCTTAGGTTATCTGGTACTCCGGCCTGGGTTTTCCAAGCCCCAGTGGTGGCTTTAGGGGTACTATGTGGGATAATGGCGGCGATATTGCTTGTTGTTACTATATACCTTTTTCACTTCTTTGCAGCCAGCAACCCGCAGGCAGCAGTTAATGCCGCTAGCGGACTGATTAAACCAGGCAAAGTGGTGTTGGTCAGCCTTCTGGGTTCGCTGGTCGGAGTAATTCTTGGGGCACTAATTGGAATCTTGGGAGCTAGCCTTACTAGTAAGGATAGATTTCAGGTCTACTCGTAACGTAATGCGTCTACAACAGGCAGCCTTGATGCGCGCCATGCTGGCCACAGGCCAGCAGATGCGCCCAGTGAAAAGGATCCAAGTAGCGTGATTAAAATCAAAGACGGGCTGGCAACTACGGCCATTTGTATACCAAAATAGCGGCCGATGAGCATGGATGCCGTTGCGCTTAGGCCTAGCCCCAATAGGGTTCCGACTATTCCTCCCACCAAACCCATCAAGCCAGATTCGATAAGAAATATTGCCAGAATGTGGGAATTCTTTGCTCCCACGGCTTTCATTACACCGATTTCCTTGGTGCGCTCGAGAACGGATGTGAACATAGTATTCATCACCCCAACCCCTCCTACTAGAAGAGCGATTCCAGCGATTCCAGCAAGAAACGCGCTGACCGTGGATGTCATTGTGCCTATCGCTTCGGAAATATCGCTGTAGGTTAATGCTGATACTTCCGATCCGCGGGCTGTAAGTGCATCTTCTACACTCTGCGCTACCTCATCGACATCAAGCCCTGGCTGTGTTCGTACTAATGTCACAAGTACATCTTTCCCTTCTCCCCATAGCAAGGTCATCGTTTCATACGGAACATAGATAGTGTCCTGGTTTTGTCCTCCAGCCATTCCAGTAGCGAAGCCTGGCCCAGATTCGGTTTCTCCTTGCTTGTCGGCTGTTTTCATGATCCCCACAACTGCTAGATTGAGCTCTCTACTGTTGTCACCAGCAACTAGGATCAAGTCACCTACTTTGGCTTCAAGGCGGCTTGCAATATCATTTCCCAGGATAGCGGTGTGTGTATCACCACTAACGAATAACCGGCCTCCTGGCTGAACTTCTATCTCTCCGGTATAGGACTCAAAATCTGTCAGCAGCTCCGTTGATAACCCCATAACAGGCAGAAAGCCCTGGACTGACGTTCCATCTGCCTTTGTTGGACCTTGGATAAACCCTGTTTGTTGCCTCACGGCTGCTGCCACCTTTACTCCCGGGATAGATTTCAAGTACTCAAGGTCAATGCTGAATTCTTCCGTGCTTGCGGCTGGCCCTCCACGCGTGAACGTTCCTTCTGGTATAAGAACAAAAGTATCTACCCCAAACACGCCTGCGACTTGCTGCTTGATGGTCTCATCAAGGCCCAGGCCTATAGAGATCAGCGCTACTACGGCAGTGATCCCGATGAATACCCCAATCACCGTTAGCCAACTTCGCATCTTGCGATGGGTGATGCTACGTGCTGCTAGCATGAGAAAATCTTTAAGCATTATTAACCTCTTTTATTACATGGCCATCCCGCAGGCGTATGATGCGACTGGCGATCGCTGCAGCATCAGGATCATGGGTTACTATAACCACTGTTTTCCCATCTTCAATACAAAGCCTTTGGAGTAGTTCCAGGATTGTGGCTCCGCTTTCGGAGTCAAGATTCCCGGTTGGCTCATCAGCAAGAAGAATCTCGGGATTGTTTGCTAAAGCGCGCGCGATGGCAACACGTTGACGTTCCCCTCCGGATAGTTCGTTTGGTCGGTGATGAATGCGCTCTTTTAATCCAACTTTAGTAAGAAGGTCGACTGCTCTACGAGCCCGTTCTTTCCTCTTTACTTTCTGGAAGATCATCGGCAACTCAACATTTCTTTGAGCGCTTAGGGTCTGCATTAGGTTGAAAGTCTGAAAGACGAAGCCGATCTTACGTCCGCGCAGCTCTACCAGCTTGCTCTCGCTTAGAGAACTTATTTGCGAGTTTTCAATGGAAGCTTCTCCGGACGTAGGAGTATCTAAGCACCCGAGAATGTGCATCAAGGTTGATTTTCCGGACCCTGAAGGCCCCATGATGGCTACGATCTCTCCTGTATTGATGTCAAGATCTAGTCCCCTCAGAGCACGAACAACAGTCTTTCCCAATTTGTAATCCTTGGTTACCGCATTGAGCTCTAGTACAGGCATGCCTAATCCTCCGCTGGCGTGAATGAGTATTCCATTAATTCCATTTTAAGGCTGGTTACCCAATTTCCGTCGCGCAATTCTTCAACTTGCACCAGTGGAAACATGTACATTGGTTCTGAGATACCAAAAGCAATGGTTATTCTTGCGTTTTGTTCTGAGGGATCCACAAATACGCCCTGCAGACACTGCACACCAGCGATTTCAGTGTTTGAGATATCCTTGAATTCTCCCCCGCCGGGCAGGATATAGTCATTATCCGGGCTTAGGTGAGAGCGTTGCTGGATGAGTGCTTGCAGCGGCGAATAGGTAACACTTTCCCCGCCTGCGTATGACATCTGCGCACCGGTGAACAAAAAGCCGAAGCCAGCAAGTTGACTAGCGGTACCGGTTGCCTCTATGTTCATGGAGATAGTGTAATCATCATCCCCGCGTGAGATTATAGAAAGCTTTAACCATTGTGGACTTTCCATCTCCTTAGTAGTTATCTGGTACTCCATTCTTGTGTTTCCCAGTGGAAAATCGTCCAGATCTGACTGCGCGAGTACCATGATATTGGTGACTATTATTGCTAGAATGATGATTAAGCTAGTTCCTCTTTTCATCTCTTCCTCCTACTTGGTTTGTTGGTTCATCAATCGAATCCTGGGCATCCGAGAAGCCGTAATTGTGCTTTTCTATATTATCATGCAACTTTACCAGGAGGTCACGCAGCACATCACGCTCTGTTTGTGAGTAAATTGAGGAAATCTCCTTATCAATTAGCCTAAAACTGCTCTTTGCCTTTTCTTCCAGAGCTCTTGCTTTTTCACTGGGACTTATACGTACCGTCCTTTGATCATTTTGGTCACGTGTGCGGGTTATCCATCCGTCGCGCTCCATTCGCTGGAGAATGCTGGTGACCGCAGCGGGGCTGGCGTTCATTTCTTTTGCTATCTTCCATTGTGGAACGTTTTCACGACCGTGCAGGCTGACTAGAATCCGTCCTTGGGCGGGATGGATCCCGATCTTCTCAATGCACACACGGATTCGCAAAGCAGCCAGCCGACATACATTGGCCAACAACTCTGAAAGTGACATATCAACAGGCTCGGTACTATTCCAGGCCACTTATTAACCTCTATATAATTAGTGTGTTAATGATTAACAAGCAAAATAATACCCAGAGCAAACCTACGTGTCAAGCAAAGACCGCACTAATTCCGTTGTGGGCCATATCTCACGCGGTGCAGCATGCGGCCGATACCTTTGTGGAACAAGTAGATTATGCCAACGGCGACAATAAGCATTTCGAAAAACTTATAGGAAAGAGAAAAGGCGACAGCTCCATCCTTAGCGATACCGATAATAGCGAATATACCTATGAGAGCTGCCTCAGCAGTTCCTAATCCACCCGGCGTTATCCAAAACACAGTGGACATTATTATATTCAGGGTAAATACTAGAGAAAGTTGTGGAAAACTGAGAGTTCTGTGCGAAGAGAAGTAAAAGAAAATAAGAGGGCGTATATACATGAGGAAGTTGGCCAGCAGTTGGATCAACAATGCTATGAGTGTTGCTTTCCAGTGTCTAGTGAACGCGTTGTAGATATCATCCTCTGTTTCCGCAACTTTATTAGCTGCTCTTTCCAGGCCTCCTCGCCAGCGGGTTAAGACTCTCCCTAGCGCGCGGATCGTGTTGCTGATCCATTTGAAATTGCCAGCAAAATCGATAAGTCCAATGATGATCCAAAAAGAAATGAATGGAACCCCTATGAGAACGCTTTGTTTCTCCATATGCGTTACTTGAGGCGAGATAAGCGCGAAGAAGCCACCGATTAGTATAAAAAAGAGAATGCTTAAACCGCCTAAGAAACGTTCAACTACTATCGTTGCAAAGATACGAGTGACTGGAGCTGAAGAGCTATCGGCGGCTATTAAGGCTCGCACCGGCTCTCCGCCGAAGTAGAGTGATGGAGTCATATAGCTGACGGCAAAGCCGCTGAGGCGCGCCCCCACGGCACGGTGCAGAGGAATCTGGACGCCATAGGCGCGCAGGATAACCCACCAACCGACAACCCACATTATCAAAGTGACAAAGACATTTCCTGCTACGGCCAATATCCCGACTGCCCGTAAGGAGCTTATTTCCTCTAAGGTATCTGCCCATCCCACATAGTAAAAAACGCCTCCCAGGAGGCCTGCTCCCAGAAGAAGGGACATGGTGACGCTCAGCACCTTTTTTGCCTGTTTATTCATGTCAGCATACTAGTGTATAGCGTATTTGAGATACAACCTTAGTTGAGATATCCAAGGCCCTTGAGTCTTCGTTGGAGCTCTGCCTCTTGTTCTGGGTCTCTTTCCACTTCTGTTTGCGCTTCTGGGGGTTTGTTCTCGCTGTAACGGGGTGGATGCAAGGCGAGAGTCTTCGATGTTAATGCTTCCTTCCATAAAACACCGTCCATGTATGTAGGGATTGGGCAATCGAGTAGGTATAGGATGTTAGCAGCTAAATCTACAAGTCGTGCGCCGTTTAGCTTGAAACTAGAGCGGAATGGATCTCCTACTGCTGTGATGACCCCTTGCATGCGATGATTCCCGCGCATTAAGGCATGATCGAAAAGACGGTTAGAATAAAAGCCTGAGGCTCCGCTTCCCATTGTGCGCAAGTCTTGGGGAAGGAAGAGGATTTCCGGTGCTTCTTGGAGCATTGGTCCGTGGTAGATCTCTTCGCGACACATCACGTCTCCGCATAATTTCTGCCCAGTATGAGGATTAACTACTCCGCGAAGCTTCTCAATTAGCTTAATGATAATCTCTTGCGCGTCTAGCTCGCTTATAATCCCTTGTGGCTCGCGGCCGCGGCGATTTAGGCGGATATGGCCTACATCGGCGTGAGAATACGCTTGGGTGGTTTGCCAATCTATGTCATTCAGGGAGAGAAACAAAGCATTGACAAACCTAGCTAACCACCCTTCTCCTACTGCATCAAAAAATGAGTTTACAGCACCGAGCCTATAAGCCAGGGGATACAATAGAATTCCTAGCTGGGCCAGGCGACGCTGAGTGAAGCCAAGGCGAAAC
>JAGYNL010000122.1 GCA_018399865.1 Candidatus Bipolaricaulota bacterium
TAGCGTGGGCAGCTTGCCTGCCACGTTGAGATGTATGCTATTTCTGCCCTTACAACCGCAACGTCGCAGACCTGTCTGCGTGCAGACACGCACAGGCAGATAAAATGCGACGCTACAGAAGAAAAGCTTTGTGGTTGTAGCGTGCGTACCTCGTGTACCACGTTGAATTGCCTGCCCTGTGGAGTATCACTCCACTGGGGCCTGCCGCGTTGATTCGGCTAATCCTTACCCCATAATCCTTAATCCATTACTTATCACTCTCGAGCTCTCTGCGCTCTCAGCGTCTCTGCGGGAGTATGCTTTTGCTGTTTCTGGTCACCCTTCACTCATTACACATCACCGTTTCACGTCTATAGAGAGAGCCCTGTTCTGTCTAAC
Source organism: Candidatus Bipolaricaulota bacterium (assembly GCA_018399865.1). The sequence continues at coordinate 379 of JAGYNL010000122.1, forward strand.
CATCTTCAACTGCCTACTAAAAACAGGTAAAAGCCAAAACTCTTCTACTGAATGATCGATCTTGCGAGCAATCCAAGCAGTATTGAGAGAGCGCAGGCAATCGTCGGTGTACCAATCCAGCCGAAAAGCACATTAACCAAAGAGCGCAAGTTGATTGTCTTAAGTCCCTTGACCAAACCGATGCCGATCACCGCTCCAACAACTGCTTGCGAGGCTGAAACTGGAACACCGATCAATGCATACACGTTGAGCGTGATAGACTCACCTAACACAACCACGAGTGCAGCAAATGGGTCTAGGGGAACCAGGCGGCTTCCTACCGTTTGAATAACCCGTTTACTGAAGGTCATCATGCCAAGCACAATCGCGAGGGAGCCGAAGACAACAGCACTAAACGGAGACAACAAGCCAGACTTCACATACACGCCTGTTACATTGGCCACATTGTTCGCTCCCAGTGAGAATCCACCGTAACAGGTAACAATAATTAGCCCCCAGCGGATTACCCTATCATGGGCCGCGAAACGCCCAAATATCGTTTGGGGATAGACTGAAATTAGTTTGTAAGGAATATAGGTAGCAACCATGCCTCCAATCGGGGTAAGTATCCAAGAAAGGAAGATCTTGATAAGGGGTTGGAAATTCACCCCATCAGCGCTAAGCAAGCTTCCTCCAATAATTGCCCCAACCGTTGCCTGTGTGCTAGATATAGGAAGGCCTAACATAGTCATCATCGTGACGGTAATGCCGGCGGCCAACATCACAGTAAAAGCTGAGATTACAGTCTGTGTGCCTATGGCGCCATAGGTAAACAGGCCACGGCTTCCCATCAACAACGCGCCGACCACAACAAAACATGACGCCAGAGCAGCTGCTGTCCAGAACCGAAGGGCGCGACTCCCTACAGCGGGGCCAAAAAGATTAGCAGCGTCATTTGCCCCTAACCCCCACCCCATAAATACACCGGCAATCAGCGTCCACATGGCCTCTTTTCCCTCACATTTTATCTGTCTGTTTAAAACCATAGCCTATAGCCATGTGGGTATTGACGCAAGTTATTTGATACACACCTTCCCTTTCATGACGGGGAAGGTTCGGTATAATCGCGCCAATACGTTCTAAAGGAGGACGAAGAAAGATGGCGAAATATCGCATCGCATGGCTACCCGGAGATGGCGTGGGTATCGATGTGTTA
>JAGYNL010000123.1 GCA_018399865.1 Candidatus Bipolaricaulota bacterium
CGTTTCTCGCTGTATGAGCATGATTATCCTTTCTGTTGGCGCTGTGATACTCCGCTGCTTTACTATGCTTTAGACTCCTGGTTTGTAAAAACAACCGCTGTAAAGGATCAGATGATCGGAAACAACGCGGCCATCAATTGGTACCCACCGCATGTGGGAACCGGACGATTGGGTGACTTTCTGAGTAATCTTAAGGACTGGGCGCTTTCGCGGGACCGTTACTGGGGAACTCCCTTGAACTTGTGGGTTTGTGAAAAATGTGGTGAGACCATCGCAGTAGGCAGCCGACAAGAGTTAGTGAAGCATGCGTTGGATAAAGATCTGGCCAGCAGAGTGGAGCTCCACCGCCCATATATAGATGAGGTTGAGCTAATCTGTCCCAAGTGCGGTAGCTCGATGAAAAGGGTAACCAATGTTATCGATACCTGGTTCGATTCTGGTTCTATGCACACTGCTCAATGGCACTATCCTTTTGCTAACAAAAAAGTATTTGAGGAATCCTTCCCTGCAGATTTCATCTGCGAGGCCATGGATCAGACACGGGGCTGGTTTTACACCCTGCTTGCCACGAGCACAATCATTCATGGGCAGGCCCCATTTCGCAATTGCGTTGTCACCGGGCTTGGCTTGGACGAGGAAGGAATAAAGATGAGCAAGAGCAAGGGAAACGTGATCGATCCTTGGGAATTGATCGATGTGTACGGTGCTGATACGTTGCGGTGGTACCTGTATTCATCTAGTGCGCCCTGGAAGTCAAAACGCCTGGGGGCAGATGTGGTGAAGGATGCGCTGTACAAGTTTCTCGATACCCTGCTGAATACCTACGATTTCTTTGCCCTCTACGCCTCGATAGATGACTTTGATCCACAGCGTGATATGCTTATCGAGGATGAGCTGACAGTGCTTGATCGATGGGTTCTGTCTCGCTTAGCCAGCACGACTGCACAGGTTACTATTGCACTTGATAGTTACGACGTAGTGTCGGCTACTGCGGCAATTGATTTGTTCCTGGACGATCTATCCAATTGGTACGTGCGCTCATCCCGGCGTCGATTCTGGAAGGGAGGCATGGGAAAGGATAAGGTGGCTGCTTACGCCACGCTGTATAGAGTGCTTGTTGAAATGAGTAAGTTGCTTGCCCCGTTTGTTCCCTTCATTAGTGAGGCAATCTATCAACGGCTACGTAGCCCGGAGGATATAGAGAGTGTTCACCTTTGTCGATATCCAGATTCCTCTGCATTCTTGACAGATAAGGACCTGGAGGAGCAAATGGACCTTGCTCGCAGGGTCGTTTCCCTGGGTCACCAGGCAAGGAACCAACGTCAAGTTAAGGTAAGGCAACCTCTTTCTCGTGTGATTGTCTCTTCTAAGGAAAGAGGGGCCTTCAAGGAATCTATCAGCGATGATATCATAGCTTTGATAAACACCGAGCTTAACGTTGAAGAAGTGGAGCTTGTGCGGGATTTGTCTGGTTACTTCACAGAGGTTCCGTCTCCCAACTTCAGAAGCCTTGGTCCTCGATTGGGGGCGCTGGCGCCGACGGTCGCGGAGTGGATCAAAGCCCAGAATGCTCAGTTGATTCATGAGGCACTAAGTGATGGCGATGTAACCATAATAGTGGGTGGAGATAAGGTAACAATCAACTCGGACGATGTTGTATTTGAGCGGGAACTTCCGGAAAGGTTTGTACTGGTAGAAGAAGGGGAAACGCAGCTACTGCTGGATACACGTATCGATAGAAGATTACGCGAGATGGGGTTGGTGCGCGAAATCGCCCATCGTTTACAAGTTCTGCGTAAGGAAGCAGGTTTTGAGGTCACAGATAGAATAGTTCTTTCGTTTGAGGAAAATGCATCCCCATTATCAGAAGTGATGAGGAAGAATCGCTTGGAAATTGGCTCGGAGGTGCTTGCAACGAAAATCGACGAGAAGATAGCCGGCCCGCAGGAGATAGAGCGAGAGTTTGACCTTGATGGGGAAAAGTTAAAAGTGGGACTGCGGCGTGTTCCCGTAAAGGAAGGATGAAATGTCAACAGCTGTGTTAGGAATGCAGTGGGGAGATGAAGGAAAGGGAAAGATTACGCATCTGCTAGCTCGTGATGCGGGCATGGTTGTCCGCTTCAACGGAGGACCGAACGCTGGCCACACGGTTATTGACCGAGGAGTAAGATTTGGTATACACCAGCTGCCTGCCGGCGTTTTTTACCCTGGCGTAAGTTCTGTTCTTTCAAGTGGAATGGTCATTGACTTCGCGGTGCTGCGTGAGGAGTATAAAGCAGTTGTGAAGCACCTAGGAAGAAACCCAGCGTTGACTATAGCTGAGAATGCTCACCTGATAACTCCGTATCACCGCATGTTGGAAGATCTTGAAGGAAGCGGAAAGGCCATCGGGACAACCCGGCGAGGAATAGGACCTGCTTATCGTGATCGTGTGGCTCGGACTGGAATCCGTGTGATTGATCTGCTTGATAGAGATCGATTAAAGGAGAGATTGGGCTTTAGACTTGAGCTGTTGAAACTGAACTGGCCTCAATCTGAGTCTATAATGAATCTCTCAGCCAAGGGGCTTGCTGATGGCCTTCTTAGTTCTGCGGAGCCCTTTTTACCGTATATTGGCGATGCTCCTGCAGCAATCGAGGAGGCTCAGTTAGAGGGGCAAGAGGTGCTGTTTGAAGGCGCGCAGGGAGCGCTCCTAGACGTGGACTATGGCACTTATCCTTACGTCACATCTTCTTCGACGGTTTACGCTGGCCTAGAAAGGGCAGTCGGGATAGGAAACCTGAAGATTGATAGAAGAATAGGAGTCATAAAGGCCTACACTACTCGTGTTGGAGAAGGGCCCTTCCCAACAGAGCTTGTTGATGAGGCAGGAGATCGACTGCGGGAATCTGGTTCTGAGTTTGGGGTTACCACGGGTCGTCCTCGTCGCTGTGGCTGGCTAGATCTTGTGGCTTTGCGACACGCGGTTAGGCTGAATGCTCCGACTGGACTTGCGGTTACTAAACTAGATGTTCTTACTGGCCTTGGCCAGATCAACATCTCACATGCCTACAAGCTCCGCGGGCAAGAGATTGCTGCATTTCCTGCATCTGTGGAAGAGCTTGCTATGTGCGAACCGGTATACGAGATGGTTGATGGTTGGGATGATGATATAAGAAATGTAAAGCAGTATAATGATTTACCCAAAGCTGTGCGGTCATATCTGGATGTGATTTCGAGCCGGCTTAGGGTCCCTATCACAATCGTTTCTGTCGGGCCATCGCCTGAAGAGACAATTATTTGCTAGACTGCTCTTACCAGATAGATAAGCTGCAAGCCCGACAACAAATTGACTTTGTTCTCAGAAGAGGTTAAAATCTGGGCCGAAATAAGCCCCTACTATGGTCCATTCACACGAGCTCTGAACCTATGAAAGTTTCTGCGGTGGTACCTGCATATAATGAAGCCTCCAGAATCGGGGCCGTGCTGAAGCCGCTTGTTGACTGTCCTTCTGTCGATGAGGTGATAGTTATTGACGATGGATCAGATGATGGAACAGCAGAAGCTGCACAGAAGTACCCGGTGCAGGTTGTTAAACTGGAAGCGAATTGTGGGAAAGCGAAGGCACTCGATGAAGGAGTGGCCCGAGCCAGAAATGATGTGCTTCTCTTCCTTGATGCTGATCTAGTTGGGCTAACAAAGGAGCATGTAGATCGATTTGTTGGCCTCTACGAGCACAGCGGTATCGATATGGTAGTGGGGGTCTTTGCTAACGGCAGGAAGAATACGGATTTTGCCCAGAAGTTTAATCCCTATGCCTCTGGACAGCGCATGCTGACGAAAAGACTATGGCAGAGAGCAAAAGCTAATGTAGATGAGATGAACTACGGGATAGAGTTTGCTCTCTCTAAGCTAGCTGTAAAGGAAGGCTGGACGACGGAGAAGGTTAAACTGGAGGGAGTCACGCACGTTCTCAAGGAGGAGAAGAGAGGCTTCTCTGATGGGATGCGAGAAAGAATCAAGATGTACGGTGATATGATCAAGTGGTTGTTCAAGAAGATATGAGACGATGAAAATAGCAATTGGTTGCGACCACGCTGGGGTAAGCCTAAAAAAGCACCTGCTTGACTCAGTTCTTAAAAAGCATGATGCCATTGATATGGGGACCGATTCTACAGAATCGGTTGATTACCCTGATATTGCAAAGAAAGTTGCCCAAGCGGTAGCTCAACAACAGGTTGACCGTGGAATTTTGATATGTGGTACCGGTATTGGCATGTCAATGGCAGCGGGAAAGATAGAGCTCATCCGTGCTGCCCGCTGTAGCGAGCCCTACTCGGCTGAGATGAGTCGTAGGCACAACGATGCTAATGTACTCTGTTTAGGGGCGCGAGTGATTGGGGTTGGGATAGCCGAGCAGGTAGTAGAGAAATGGCTCGATACGCCCTTTGACGGGGGGCGGCATGCTCGCCGGGTTGGCAAGATAGAATAATAACCCTAGATCAAATGCAGCCATGAAACAGATTACAGGGCTAGAAATATCAACTAAGATTGCCTTCTAGGTTTCTGTAATAGCGCATGTATGCTTTGACAAGAGGAGCTTAATCACCTAATGCTAATCCAATGGGGCATATTTATTCTCTGTTCGGTGGCGGTAGTCCTTGCTGGAATGAAGCTGGCAAAGTATGGTGATGCAATTGGCAAGAAGAGTGGTATTGGTCAAGGATGGATTGGCCTTCTCTTTTTGGCAACTATCACCTCTATTCCTGAGCTAACAACCACGATAACTGGAGCAGCAATTGACGTGCCGGACATCGCGGTTGGAAACGCGCTTGGCAGTAACCTATTTAACTTGGCGATTGTTGCAGTTATAGACATTTTGCTTTTGGGTCGGGGCTCTTTTCTTCGGAAGGTTAAGTCCTACCACATCATCAGTGGCGGATCAGTTGTGTTGTTGACGGTGCTTGCGATCTTCGGGATTGCGGTCTTTCCTGATGCGTTGATAGTTGGGATTAGCCCGATTAGCCTGCTGATACTACTGCTGTATTTGTTTTTTGCCTTCGTTCTATTTCGGGTTGAACGGAAGGAGAAAACCGGCGAGGAGCAGGATGGTGGGGTGCTTGCGCTAAACAAGGCAGTGCCTGGGTTTATTGGTTCGGCGGTGGTTATCATTGCTGCTGCTATCTTTCTTACATACGCCAGCAAGAATATTGCAAGCAGTTCGGCTTTGTCAGGATCTTTGATAGGGGCACTTTTCGTTGCCATCGTTACCTCATTACCAGAGCTAGCAACTTCCATTGGCGCGCTTCGCATCGGAGGCTACGACATGATAATGGGTAACTTGTTTGGGTCGAATATGTTCAACATTGTTACTCTTTTCTTTGCCGATTTAGCTTTCCATCGTGGTTCTATTTTTGCAGGTCTAGCGGGAGAGGCGTCCGATCATTTGATGGTTGCTTTGTTTGGAGTAGTAATGGCCGTGATAACCATAATCGGCATAGCCTATCGATCGAGCAGAAAAGTGTTGGGTATGGGGATAGATGCTTTCTTTTTATCAATCGCATATTTGGTAAGCGTATTCTTTATTGCTTTCTACGGTATAGATTTCTAAGGTGGTGGTAAGAATGGAATTGGGCGAACTACGTGCGCAAAGCATGGATCAACTACAGGAATTGGCCTCTACACTGAAGCTGAGGAACGGTACCCAGCTTAACAAGGAGGATCTGCAACGTGCTGTAATGATTCATCTGGCTAAGTCTGGGAACCTCGCTTTTGAAGGGGGGGTGCTGGAGATACTTCCGGATGGTTATGGTTTCTTGCGCAGCAGCAATTGCTTGCCGGAGCGAAACGATACTTATGTTTCCCCATCACAGATTAAGCGCTTCGGGTTACGGGATGGAGATACAATTGCGGGAGTGATACGAGCTCCGAAGAACGATGAGCGCTATTTCGCCCTGGTTAAGGTGAAAGCGGTTAACGGTATTTCACCTGAAGAGTCTCGTCGCAGAGCCAACTTTCGCGATTTAACCCCTCTTCACCCGTCGGAATTGCTGAAGTTGGAGCATGAGCCCACAGATGTCTCTACTCGTATCATCGATTTGTTCTGTCCTATTGGGAAGGGACAGCGTGGGCTTATAGTGTCTCCACCAAAAGCGGGAAAGACGACCTTGCTTAAGCAGATTGCAAGGGGGATTAACGCTAACCACCCGGATGTGAAGCTATTTGTCTTGCTGGTGGACGAGCGTCCTGAAGAAGTAACTGACTTCAGTCGGTCTATAGATGCGGGAGAGATTGTTGCGGCCACATTTGACCAGGAGCCAAGACATCACACGCGCATTGCCGAGCTGGTTACCAATCGCGCTAAAAGGCTTGTGGAGATGGGTAGTGATGTGGTTATCCTTATGGATTCGATCACTCGCCTTGGGCGTGCCTACAATCTGTCTGTACCCTCGTCTGGGAAGCTTCTCTCTGGAGGAATGGACCCGACCGCTTTGTACAAGCCGAAAGAATTCTTCGGAGCAGCGCGAAATATAGAGGGGGGAGGAAGCCTGACTATAATAGCAACGGCGCTTGTTGATACGGGAAGTAAGTTGGACCAAGTTGTGTTCGAGGAGTTTAAGGGCACGGGGAATATGGAGCTGATTCTAGACCGGAACCTGTCAAACAAGAGGGTATATCCTGCAATTGATATCGAACAGAGTGGGACACGAAAGGAGGAATTGCTTATTCCTTCAAAGGTATTGAATCGTGTATGGATTCTGCGTAAGATGATGAGTGATCTAAAT
>JAGYNL010000124.1 GCA_018399865.1 Candidatus Bipolaricaulota bacterium
CGGATTAATCCTTTTTCTGAACGGGGGCGAGAGCAATAGCGGTAAGAACGCAATGTGCGCTCGGTCCAGGCGTATGTCTCTTGCCGGGACCTTCCCTTGAACCTGAATACGTCACTGGAAACGAGAAATGCCTTCAGTTTATCCATACTCATTACATGTGCGTCTGTCATCATTAGAATTATGCCTGCTATCTACCCGTGCGTTGCACCTGTCTGTGTCGCTCACGCGACAGGCAGAGGCAGCCAGGTGATTCAACACACACGCATGCCTTTGCAGCGTCATCTCATGCTGGCCTCGAATGAGAAATACCCCCTGTTTCATGCTCATCTTGTGTGAGACAACTCTCAGCCTTGCGTAACAACGTTGTATGGCTTATACTTATTACTAGTTTCCGGTAGCAATTCATTCGCATGCCAACTTAAGACATCAATTGCAACCAACCCGAGCTGAGGGTGCGACTTGGCTCACCGGAGCCAAGGAGCGTTTTATTGAATTTCGAAGAGTTTTCGTTTGACCGGCGCATTGCCGCCGGAGTAAAGTCCGTTGGTTACACAACACCCACCCCAATCCAAAAAAAAGCAATACCCATAATTCTCGAGGGACGTGACATTGTAGGCTTGGCCCAAACCGGAACAGGGAAGACGGCCGCGTTTGTGCTGCCGATCCTTCAACGACTGCTTAACGGGGCCCGAGGAAAAGTGCGGGCCCTGATTGTGGCACCCACTCGAGAACTGGCAGAGCAGACCCACCAAGAGATCGTCAAGCTTGGACAAGGCACAAAGATAAGAAGTGTTGCCATCTACGGCGGGGTGAGCAAAGGACCGCAGCTTGCGGCCATGCGCAGAGGAGCAGAAATAGTAGTCGCGTGCCCGGGCCGCCTGCTCGATCACGTAGATGCGGGAATGATGAACCTATCACATGTGGAGATCCTTGTCCTTGATGAGGCCGATCGCATGTGCGACATGGGCTTCCTACCCGATATCCGCCGTATTATCCGACAAGTGCCCGTGAAGCGCCAAACACTCTTCTTTTCAGCGACTATGCCAAGCGATATACGCGCACTTGCCAGCAGAATACTGGACAATCCTGAGACCGTACAGATCGGGACGATTTCCCCGGCAGCGACCGTCTCTCATGCCCTATATCCCGTACCCGAGGAGCGTCGCAAGGAGCTTCTTGTTGCAATGTTGCAGCGGACAGAAACCCGCCGTGTCCTTGTGTTCACGCGCACCAAACACCGAGCTCAAAACCTTGCTCTCTACATGAAGAAGCAAGGATACCGCGCGGCAGCGCTTCAGGGAAACATGACACAGAATCAGCGACAACAGGCAATAAATGGGTTTCGTAACGGAAAAACCGATATGCTAGTAGCTACAGATATCGCGGCACGAGGGATCGATGTATCGCAGATTTCACACGTGGTGAATTTCGATATGCCTAACTCGGTCGATGCTTATACCCACCGCATCGGGCGCACCGGTAGAGCTGAACATTTGGGCGAAGCATTGACCTTCGCAATTCGCGGCGACAGCCTGATGGTGCAGGAGATAGAGAAAACCCTAGGAGCCAAGTTGGAGCGTCGCAGCGTTCCTGATTTTGACTACGGCTCTGGATTCCAACCAGAACGCCAGTTCCCGCAAAGAAGCCCGACGTCATCAAGGCTTTCTCGTTCTTTTTCGGGACGAGGGTCGCGCCGCAGGAACTTCCGCTAGAAAGAAACATACTCATATTAACAGGATGTTGAGTGCCCCAAGCAGTCAAGTGCAGCTGGGATGCGCAAGGCTGCCGGGCGCTCTAATGGGCTGATGATATTCTTGTAACGTTATTGCTGTACGCCTCTATGGCAGCATTCCGATTTAGAAACGACCTGGACATTCCCCAGAGTCTGTCTGTACCCACAAAGGCCCTGGCGGAAAATTCCTGGCCGCAGGAAAAACGTATAATGATCAAGGAAATGCTTGCCAAAACCTGAATGTGGTATTATACATAACGGAAAAGTAAAGGCTTTTCTCACTTTGAAGGAGGAATACTATGGCAAAGTCAAGCGATAGACAAAAACGGACAGACAAGAAGAAAGCTCAAAAATCCATCAAGGAAAAGCGTGCTGCAAAAAAAGCCAAGAAAGAGGAAATAGACTAAGTAAGTCAAAATAGCAAATATTGCCAAACCCTGACGCAGGCCAACCAACGTGCGCTAGCAGAGCATACTGAGTCATTTGTACGTTCTACGACTTCCGGTCGTGTTCTGTTACCCATCTGAAAAGCTAGGGCGAGAAAGGTTAACCTAGAAGACAATACCAAAGCTCACGTTCCATCTTCCTTCTCACTTACCGACTACCTTCCTCTCCAGCTCTTCCCAACGGGTAAACAGCTCATCCAGTCTTTGTCGCGCTTGTTCATGCGCCTCATAAACGACCTGTAGCTTCTCATGGTCGCTGACCAACCCTGGATCCTCGAGCTCTCTTCGCAATGCTCGCAGGCGTTTTTCAGCAGTAACAATAGCTTCTTCCATTCCTTCCCACTCCTTCTTCTCAAGGTAGGTCAATCCAGAAGAACGTCTACGTGGCGCTGTCTTTTTGCCTCCTAATAATTGAACTACTGCACTCGAGTTCTTTTTAGATCTGTACGTCTCTGCTTCCTGCCACTGGGCGACACTAGCGTAGTTTCCCCAAGTGCCATCACCGTGCAGACCAACAATTTCTGTGCAAACCAGGTCAAGCATATGCCGATCGTGAGTGATAAACACAACTGCTCCAGAGAAATCCACAAGGGCGCGCTCCAGAATCTCAACAGATTGAATATCAAGGTCATTTGTCGGCTCATCGAGCATAAGAACATCGACTGGCTCACGAAGCATCATAGCCATAAGAACACGTGCCTGTTCTCCACCTGATAGATCACCTACCGGAGTCTCCAGCTGATCAGCGCAAAAGCCGAATCTCTTTGCCCAAGGGATTATGTGCGTACTACGGCCAAGATAAGTAACAACATCGCCACTTGGAGCAAGTGCCCTGCGCAGCCGCAGACTCTTATCGAGCTGCTCGCGCTGCTGATCGAACAAAGCAATACGGAGATCAGAAGCATGTTTCACGCTTCCTTTGCTTGGTAATAGATCATGAGCCAGTATGCGTAGCAGGGTAGTCTTCCCAGAAGCGTTGTTGCCAGCGATCCCTACCCTTGAATCGCGTGTCACGTAAGCATTAAGGCCGCGAAACAAGACCTGCCCGCCGAAGGCCATCTCTATTCCTTTAGCAACGATTAGATCGTGTGTTTGTCGACCTACAGAACGGAAGTCAATCTGCAGATCGCCTGTCTGGTGCTTACGTCTGTTTGCTTCAGATAGCCGATTTAGCTTTTCTTCGGCAGCATTCATCCGATACGAAGCTTTCGTTCCCCGCGCTTTTGGGGCACGTCGCAGCCACTCAACCTCACGGTGCACTTCATATTCAAGCGCGCGGTGCCTATCATTTTCCGCAGCCACGAATGCTTGGCGCTTCTCAAGAAAATCGCTGTACTGACCGCGTACGCTGAAGTAACCGTTTCTATAGCGAAGATTTATTTCAACAATGCGATCTGTGACTCGCTCCAAGAAATAACGATCGTGAGTGGTAACAACGAACGCAATCCCTGCCCGTTGCAGAAAGGTCTCCAGCCAATCAATACCCTCCAGGTCCATATGATTGGTCGGTTCATCCATCAATATGAGATCGGGCTCTTGGACTAGTTCACAGCCTATAGCAAGCCGTTTAAGCCATCCGCCAGATAGCTTCTCCACTGGCGTCGCCCCCTCCTCGAACCCTATGCGACGCATCATTTTCCGGGCGCGCAACAAAGGCTCGTACTCCTCCAGACCAAGCCCACGAGTTGCCGCCAGAAGCGCCCCTTCGACCGTCTGTCCGGAAGGAAAATCATCTAACTGAGCCAGGTAGGAAATGCGGGCTCCAATTGCGCGATCCACCGCTCCAGAATCCTGTTCCTCAATACCAGCAAGTATCCTCAATAAAGTTGTCTTTCCCGCCCCATTGGGGCCAATTAACCCCACGCGCTCCCCTTCATGAAAGGTAATCGATAACGAAGAAAAAAGATCGCGTAGGCCATATGCCTTACTCAATTCATGTACTGCCACTAGCGTCTTCACTGTAATCTCACCTTATAACCGCCTTTTTCCTAGTTGAGGAATATTGGCGACTTATCAATATATCGTACCCCATCACTTAGCATCTTACCGGTTGCAACTGCACGAGATCCACACTAGGATAACCATATGAACACCGGTATTCACGTTGGGACCTCGGGGTACAGCTTTAAAGACTGGATAGGAACGATCTATGAACCAACAATCAAAGCAACCGATTTCCTTTCCCATTACGCTAAGATGTTCGATGCCGTAGAAATCAATACTACGTACTATCACGTTCCCTCTCCGACCCTATTTGTTAACATGCTGAAGAAGGTTCCTTCTAACTTCGTATTTGTCATCAAATTGCCAAAAGAGTGCACGCATGAACGAGACAAATTTGGCTTTGTAATCTTACCGTTCAAACGGGCTCTTGAACCCCTTCTAGAAGCCGACCAGTTAGGGTCTCTGCTAGCACAGTTTCCCTACTCGTTTAGACCCAACAAGGAATCTATAGACCATCTCCGACGGCTTAGGGCAGCTTTTGAAAGTTACCCAAAGCCAATAAACATAGAATTCAGGCATTCGGATTGGTACAACAAAGAAACATACACCCTGCTTAAAGATCTCAATCTAGGGTTTGTCAATGTTGACCTTCCTGCACTCACGAATCTTCCCAGACCAAGCAACTTTGTCACGTCTGGTATCGCATACTATCGCTTCCATGGCAGAAACGCTAACATGTGGTGGAACCATCCAACACCAAGTCACCGTTACGACTATTTGTACAGCGAGGAACAACTAGACGGATGGACCGAACGAATCAAAGATGCATCATCGAAGGCAAGTGCCACTTATGTATTTACCAACAACTGTCACCTAGGGCAAAGCGTGGTTAATGCCCTTCATCTACACAAGCAACTTGGGCTTTCCAAACCAACGCTTCCACCAGGACTTGCACCAGAGATGTTTGAGCTGTCAACCGATGATCTAATCTCACAGATAAAGAGCAGAATTGCCCAAAAGAAGCAAGTACATTCAGACTTCCACTAGAACAAAAGAGGCTTCTGAAACCCATATAAGAAACGTCATCTGATCACCTACATTTGCTAAGGCAAGCGATCTTTTGGAAACAACTTAACCGGTTCAGTCTCCGCATATTATATCCGTAGTATATGAAAGCTCAGCAGCTGTTGACTTCACCGCCCATTCTCGCTATTGTAGAAACTGAGTAAAGTATAAGAAACTACTATTGGTGGGAGGTGGTTGCTAGATAACAATTTAACGTAACTTTCTGTGTCGATTGTTTTTCAGGAAGTAAATCACAAGGAGGCGCATATGTATCGCAAATTAATGCTAATAGGATTAATTGGAACTCTGATGATGGTAGGCCTAGCGGTAGGAACATGGGCTGCCTCAGACACTAATACGCTTCGTATTGCATTTGATGCTAGTGATCTAAAGACTCTTGATCCACACTATGCCGCAGCAACAATGGACCGTGCCGTAGTAGACATGATATTCAATGGCCTTGTTCGGTATAAGCCTGGAGACATTAGCCAGTTCGAACCTGATCTAGCAGAAAGCTACGAAATCTCAGCTGACGGGCTAACATGGACCTTTCACCTGCGCAAGGGCGTAAAGTTCCATCCTTGGAACGGGAATCCGTCATACGAATTGACCGCAGAAGATGTAGTCTACTCCTTGAACAAATCGGCCAACGCAAACACATCGGCATACGCCGGCGAATATAGCGGACTATCGTTTGAAGCAGTTGATTGTTACACAGTGACAATAACCACTGAGAAAGGAATCTCCCCTGCCTTATTCCTGCCCAAAGTAGCTGACTACGCAGGTGGTTTTATCGTCAGTAAGAAAGCAGTGGAAGACCTTGGAAATGGGATCACCACTCACCCGGTTGGGACAGGTCCATTCATGTTCAAGTCCTATACCCCTATGCAAGAGGTTATCCTTGTCGCAAACCCGGAGTACTTCCGTGGGGCGCCACTACTTGAGCAGGTTGAAGTCAAATACATGGCAGATGTAAACAGCCGGAAGGTAGGTCTTTCAACAGGAGAACTTGACTTAATAGAAGGCGTTCGAGAACAGCTATGGGTCAATGCAATGAAGGCCGTACCGGACACGTACGTAGATGTATTTGGACCTGGGGAAACTGAGATAGAGTATCTAAACGCTACTGCTGGTCCTTTGAGCGACATCCGTGTAAGACGCGCCATTGCTTACGCGATAAACCGAAACGAGCTCCTTGCTTTCATCGGCGAGGACGTGGCCACGCCGCTATACGCAGCAGTTCCACCAACCCTGGCTGGGGGCTTAACCAAAGCTCAAGTCGAAGAAGCAGGCTTGCTATATACCGCTGACCAGGAGAAAGCAAAGGCACTGCTAGCCGAAGCCGGCTACCCAAATGGCTTCTCTCTCGATGCGGTAATCACTGAAAGAGCAAGTTACCTGCAGCCGTTTGAAAATGTCCAGGCTCAATTGAGAAAAGTAGGCATAAACTTGAATCTTCAGGTTATCGACCATTCGACCTTCCATTCGATGATCCGAGAAGATGTCAACCCGATGGTGCACTACGAGTGCTGGCGTCCGAACGCTGATGTGTTCCTAACTCGCTTCTACCATTCGGCGTCTATTGTTGTTACTGGAGCCAAACCCGACACCAACTTCTCGCACTATACTTACATTGACTGGCTGATAGATTCTGCTCAGACGGCACTCAATCCTGCCATACAGAAGGCCATGTGGAACACGGCACAGCTAAAGCTGTTAGAGGATGTAGCTTCATATCCTCTCTATATCCTGCAGTTTGTGTTTGCCCGAAACACGGCAGTAGACTACGGCTATGAGCTTAAGTCGAGCCTTGCTTTGTACCCACAGATAACTGAGAAAACTCATAAGTAGAATTGGCAGACGCGGGCCACATCAGCTGGCCCGCGTCCTCTTTTAATGAGGAATAAAAGACAAACGCTATGATTTCATACATTATACGTCGGGTGTTTCTTGCTATCCCTATCATGCTTGCAGTATTTACTTTGGTATTCTTACTGGTACGAGTCGCTCCGGGTGATCCTGCAGTGGCTGCTTTGGGGGACTATGCCTCTCAGGAGGCAGTTGATGCTCTGCGAGAAAAGATGGGGCTGAATGCTCCTATCTGGGTTCAATATGGACACTCTCTATATGATTTTATCAGGGGTGACCTAGGTTCTTCACTCATTACTGGAGAGCCCGTAGGGAGACAAGTAAGCGCAGCTCTTCCCTACACATTGGAGCTTACTATTGCCGGAATCGTTCTGGGAACCATATTCGGAATTCCAATCGGCATCCTAACAGCTCTAAAACGAAATCATATTCTGGACTACTTGGGAAGAGCTGTCTCTTTGGTGGGTTTGTCGGTTCCTGCCTTTTATATGGGCATCCTGTTGATGATAGCTTTCTCCGTCAATCTGAGGATCTTTCCGTCCGTAGGGGGAGGGGATCTAAGCAATCTTCAAAGCAACCTGCGCTACTTATTCCTCCCGGCAGTGGCTTTAGGGATCATTATGATGGCTTACATCACGCGTATGACGCGATCTTCTTTTTTGAATGTTCTTCAGGAAGATTTCGTTCGCACTGCCCGTGCAAAGGGATTATCAGAGAAAGTAGTTATATACGGGCATGTATTACGAAACTCAATTATCCCAATAGCGTCTGTCATCGGGGTATATTCAATCGTTTTGATAGGAGATTCTGTCATGACGGAGGTCGTATTTTCTCGTCCAGGATTAGGTAAACTAATGGTGGGAGCGATGAAACAGCGTGATTACTCGACCCTTCAATCGGTGATGATTATCTACGCGGCTTTCGTGGTTGTGATAAACCTACTGACCGATATCTCTTATGTGTTCTTCGACCCAAGAGTAAGGTACACGTAATGGACAGTCGCAGAAGACTTTTCAGGACTTTTCTAAGGAACAAGGCAGCGCTTGTCGGCGGTGTCATTGCCCTTATAGTAACCATCCTAGCCCTTTTTGCCCCCCTGATAGCACCTTATGACCCCATTGAACAGAACGTTTACCACCGTCTGGCGCCTCCAGAGCAAGCTCACCTGCTAGGAACCGATGTATTCGGGCGAGACACTCTGTCGAGGATAATCTGGGGGGCGCGCATATCATTGGCTGTATCGGTTAGCTCTGTATTCATTGCCATGATCATCGGTACAACATTTGGAATGATCGCTGGTTTCAAAGGGGGCGGCGTGGAGTCAGTGATTATGCGTGTTGTAGACATACTCATGTCTTTTCCTGTCCTGATAATGGGTTTGATGGTAATGGCCGTTCTTGGAAGCGGCCTGGTCAAACTTATTCTAGCGATTGCAGTTGTACTTGCTCCTCGCTTTGTGCGCATTGCCCATGCCCCAACTTTGGAGATGAGACAGAAAGACTTTATTGAGTCTGCTCGGGCACTCGGCGTAAGCACTCCTCGTTTGCTAACCTATCATATCCTCCCTAATATTTTCGGAGAAGTGCTAGTAATGGCAACGCTATGGACTGCAACGGCTATACGGATGGAAGCCAACCTGAGCTTCATTGGCCTAGGGGTTAGTCCCCCTACTCCTACATGGGGTAACATGATTCGTTCCGGCGTCCAACAATTGACAATATCCCACTGGCTTGCTATCTTCCCTGGTGTTGCAATCCTAGTTACGGTGCTTTCCTTCAACATGCTGGGCGATGGGCTGCGGGATATCACTGATCCAAAGCTATATGAATAAGGCCTATCCAGGTCTTGATGTAGCTACACATAATACCTGGTTAGGAAGGTTAGCTTATAGATTGAACTCCCATTCTGCTAGGAATTAGATGGTAAACTGATCAGGGTTTATGAAACGGAGATTTGCGCCGCTCCTTCAACCATTAGTTGACATTCTTTTTCTGTTATGATAGCGTCCATCTAGGTAGTACTTCTGAGGGGGAAGGGTATGCGCAAACAGCTTCTGCTGGCTCTGGGTGTGGTAGTCATTGTGATTGGAATTGTTATGGGTTGGTATCTGATGACGCAGCGCCATATCTCACGATTGGTGGCGCAAGAAAAGCAGGTCAATATATTAGTATCAGGCCTGGATAATTCTGAAAACACAGACTACAAAGAGGCAATACTGCTCATGAGTGTGGCACCAAACAAGAAAGTGGTTTTTGTCTCTATTCCTAGTAATCTCCACGTGAAACTTGATGACAATAAGCTTTACCAGCTTAGCGCTGTGTACTCCAAAGGAGGAATCACCCTGTCGCATGAAGCAGTAGAAAAGTTATTGGGAATTGACATTCCATTTTACATAACAGCAGATCATGCCAGCTATGAAACTCTCATTAGCCGGATTGGTGGAATCACAATAGAAGTAGACCAGCCTTTCCACTATAACGATGACAGCGTTGACCCGCCAGTCCAAATTGACATCCAACCAGGAGAACACACACTTGATGGCAAGGGTGCTCTGGAATACATCCGTTACCGAAGAGAGGATGAGACAAACCGCGAGATTATCCAAAGGCAACAAGAGGTACTTACAGCCATTCTTAGGGACGGCTTTCACAATACAGCCTACGATAGCATCCAAAAGCTAATTAGAGATGTTAAACCTGATATTAAAACCAATCTATCTCTCGCTGATCTCTACGACCTAGCCAGGATCTTAAATGAAACTGATATGCAAAACGTGCAAATGGCAACACTTCCCACAACTGCCATATTGGCAGATGATATTACCAATGCGCAACTACAGGTAGTGCAGACGGAAGAGATGATTGCTCGATTGATTAGAGGCATTGATCTACTCACCGCAAGCGACATCAGCGTAGCTGTATTTAACGGAAACGGTAAAAGGCTGTTGGCAAGCAGAACGGCAGATTATCTACGTTCTCGCAATTTCGTGGTGAATAACATAGCCAACGCAGAAACCTTCGATTACAGCATGACCTACATCATCCCGCTCACTGACATTTCAAAAGCACAAATGCTCAAGTCCGCCCTTCCTCAACAACATGAAGCAATTATAGCCTTACCGGCTGAGGTATCCTCTCATTATGAAGCTCTTTTTCCTTACACCCCGTCGGAAACTGATTTGCTCTTTATTGCCGGCGAAGGATTTGATGTCAATGAATAGCGAAAAGAATCAGTTAGAGAGAATAATCAACATTATCAATGAAAAGAAAGGGGGGCATGCTGTGACCATAGACCTTCGCGATGCTCCGATTCCCACAGACTACTTCGTTATCGCCGAGGGGGAGAATCCTATACACGTAAAAGCTATAACCTCAGCTCTGCGATCAGGATTACCTCACAAGCCGCTCCACCGTGAGGGGACAGGAGAGCAACGATGGGTTGTTCTTGATTATGGAGACATTGTAGTTCACATCTTTACTAAGCAAGCACGAGAATTCTATGACATAGAATCCCTCTGGGCCGATCATATACTGAAGAGATACTAGAATACTGTTTACTATCCCACGGTGTTAGAAAAGCTAATGTCCTTGCAAGCCCTCAGACGATCCTATATTCGCTTCAATGGGCAATATCGCTGGCAATGTCAGTATCGCTTGAGCGCTCTAAAATAATGAAGGCACCCGTTTTCACAAGGCAGAGCTTCGTACAAGAAACCTTTGTTCTCACAGATATTTTCCAGTTCACTTCGTGAATACAGGACGCCTCTTATGTTTTTGTGATTGATATTTTTCTCTGGAACAGGAACCGCACACACAAAAGAACCTTTGGAAACCAGTACACGATCCACTTCCTCAAAGACCCGCTCTATGTTTCCGATGAAATTCAAAGACAATACACAAATACACAGCTCAAACACGCCTGCTTTAAAGGGGAGATTGTCTGCGGTTGCCACGTAAAACTGAGGGTCGTGAAAACCAGACCTAGCAAAGCGCGTTGCCGCCCTTCTTAGCAGTCCGGGGCTTATATCGAGCCCCGTGTAGTCATTGTCGCAGTGCAGGAAATTAACTGCACTACCGCTTCCTGTTCCCAGTTCAAGGATTGTGGTTTCGTGAGTATCAGTTAATAGTTCATTCAAACATTCATAGTGCTTCTCAATATCCACGTGAAGCGTCTTGGGCAATACAGAAAAACTCATCGCAAAGTCGTACAAAAAAGCCAACCTGTCGGAAAGCCATGGCTGGTACCTTCTCAATCTTCCACTTTCGTCAACGATGTAGCTAAGTTCCCCCTTCTTCACGGTCCGCACATCTATCTTAAGCTTGCTCATGATGGTCCTATACTGGGTTTAGCTCTTCTATCCTGATTCATTGGTAAAAACTGACACATATGCTCTGGTAAGAATTCCCTACGCCAGATTACTCACCCGGCCACATTATCTAGTCAATAGCGATAAATGGCAGCAGCCCTGTATCAGTGGGCATACGAATAGAAGTAACAACAACTGCCTTGCCTCCTTTGGTAAGGGCAAGTGTTGCCAGATCATCAAGGACATCATCAGCCTGCGGGTCCATTTGGCTTTCGAACTCAATTTCACCTGTCAGCTCATTGACCCGCCCGTGAATCTGGCGATCAGCTTCAACTAATAATGTGTCAACCCTACCACTAATCAGGGCTTTGGAAATCTCGGTCAGTTTTTCTTCTCCGAGCCCTGTAGACTTGGCGTTTTCGAATCTCTCCGCCAATTCGTTCAACCAGGCTAGATAGCGAGGTTCCATTACTTCCCAGGCGCGCTTACGTAGCTCATCAGTCGAAGACAAAGCGCCAGGGTTGATATCTATGCTTTCCTCGATCAGAAATGGATTATTACTGAGTTGGTGAAACATATGATGATGTTCCGCCAAGGCAGCCAAGATCAATGGTAGCTGCGATGGCTGCGAATGGTGTTCGAGTATACCGCTGTCAACAACACGGAAGAAACGTTCTGTGTCAATATCCACCTCAGACTTTCTTCCACCGTGACCGTGATGCATCGGCGAGTGCTTTGCCCCTATGCCACCATATGAAGCTACAGTTTGGTGAGGCTCAGTTAGATCTTGTCCCAGCGCTTCGGTCATGGTTCGAGGTATGCTACTGGATGGTTCTATCTTATCTAAGGCGTCACGATTACCCTCAAACAGCTTGAAGTCCTTTCTAGTAAGGCCAAGAACTTGATAACGGTCAGCCGATTGGAGAATACGCACTAGGGGTTTGATATGGAAACTATCTGCCACTATAGCCAGATTTGGGACCGGCCTCTGGAGCCTGTAAGACCGAAACACTTCCTTATCCCTCATTATTGCTAACCCGTCAAGCGAGCTGTTCCAGAAAGGCTTATCTTCAGCAAGCCTCACAAAAGGCTTCAATAACTCCTTAGTATCTTTCTTAGAGAAATCCTGCAGGAGAGACTCTTCCAGGCGTTTAACTAGGTTCATAAATCGGATCGGGTCCTGCTTATTATCTGGATAATGACGACTGGTCTCTTGGTAAAGGGACAGACAAGGTGGCTCACACTTGTACAAAAGGTCCCTCACACGGTTTGCATCGACTATAGTCATCCCTTTTGCCCCCAACTTAGTTTTGCCGAAATTGTCCAAGATCAAGAAAACGACAGCCTAATCTTCATTCCAAAGCCTGCTCATCTCTAAGCCAGTTTTCGCATTTCACCATCCTTAGCATGACTATCTCACTACTATTTTACCTTCCAAAATAACACTATGGCATACTCTGGCAAATGTCAATCCGTGGTACAAGCAACTGATTAGTGTCGGTGTGCCGTTACTCGTACGTCAAAAGCCGATGTGACTGTATTTCTCTTGTTCATAGCTTATTGACTGTTTTTCCAGATTTGGATCTGCCGTACGCAAGACTAGATTTTCTTTGCAAGTTCATAGGCCTCACGTATTGCATCCTGTGCTTTTCCAACCTTATGAGCATCACCAATGACGTAGACCGGCATCTTACCAGTTAGTTCCTTCTCCAATGGGTTGTAGCTTCTCATGCCAGTAGCAAGAACTATATGGTCAACCTTGTCAATAACCCCGCTCATCTCTCCTTCAACAAAGACATTTCCCTTCTTTATTCTCGTAACACGTGTACCAACGTGAATTTCGACGTTTGCCTCTCGCAACGCATTGAGGGTAAGTGCTTTCTCCATCGCCTCCATCCCCCGAGCTATTTCATCAAGCATTTCTACTACAATAACCTCGTTCTCAGCTTTGACCAGTTTGCTGGCAGTCTCTATCCCAATCAATCCTCCGCCAATGACAACAACCTTTTTTCTCACCGGCAGGTTCTCTTCTTCCAGTACCTCAGCCCAATAATATTCACTTAATCCTTCAATTGGCGGTATGGCCGGAATGGAACCAGTAGCGAGGATCGCTCCGCTATACCCCCCATTCAGAATATCCGACTCATCTGCCTCTTTTTGCCAGATAGTGATATCATGATCCTCTAATTCAGATCGGTAGTAATCAACCAAACGTTTCAGCGACTCTTTATGAGGCGGAAGGTGAGCCAGATTGAACTGGCCGCCAAGGCGTTTTTTCTCGTAAAGTGCAACCTTGTGACCACGTTTACACAGAGTGATTGCGCACTTCATACCTGCCAATCCACCGCCAATAACCGCATAGTGTTTGCACTCGTTTGCCGGGTCTATCTCATCCGGTTCGCTTC
This sequence comes from Candidatus Bipolaricaulota bacterium, assembly GCA_018399865.1. The sequence goes on from JAGYNL010000124.1 coordinate 13,768, forward strand.
CCACGGATGGGTTCACTACACATTTCAACCCGGTACCGTCTTTCACGCCCCCCAAACACCCCTCAGAACACGCAAGGCATGGGCAAACCCTACCGGGCACTTTTCCCAAGTACTTTCCAACCAGGTCTGCGTCAGCAATCAACCCACGGCCAATTGCCAAGTACTCAGCTCCGTAATTGTTAATCAAGGCGTCTACATCTTCCTTACTATCTATCCGACCAACAAAGATTACGGGAATATCAACAGCTTTCTTAATCTTCGCGGCAAGCTCCCATGTCCTTCCTTTAGCAGTAAACATGTGCTGAAAGAACCACGGCGGGCTAGAGCAGATGGTCCCAGCAGAAACATGAATTGCCTCCACTTTCTTACTGGCTAGTTGCTCAGCCAACTGTATCATTTCATCTATCGTTATCCCTCCGGGTATTATTTCATCACCACTTAAGCGAACGATAATTGGCAAGTCAACCGCTGACTGCACCGAAGCTAGGACTTTCAATGGAAAACGAATCCGATTCTCGAACGAACCGCCGTATTTATCTTGCCGTTCATTCACTGCTTGCGAGACAAACTGAGCTAAGAGATAACCATGCCCAAACTGCAGTTCTATAGCATCAAAATCGGCTTGTTGCGCACGTCTTGCTGCACTGATAAATAGTCCTTTCACTTCTTCCATATCGTTTTCGTCCATTACCTTCGGGGTTGCTCCCCCATTCTCACATGGCTGTCCACTAGAAGAGTAAAAAACATTGCCCGCAATCTTTGGGTTAGCCATCCGACCGGGGTGGTTCAAATGGGCAACAGCTTTCGCCCCCGAGCAGTGGATAGATTCAGTAAGTTGACGAAGACCGGATATCTTATTGTCATCATCTATACCCAATTGAGCAGGAATCTCTCGTAGTCCCTGGTGAAGATAAAGCGGTTCAGGGATTACCGCTCCCAAGTAGCGACTACGTAGGGAGTAGAAACTAAGATGTTTCTCTGTTACCTGTCCGTCACCAGTACCATAACCCGTCTTTACCGGAGCAAACAAAAATCGATTGCGTAACTCAAGCATAACTCAACTCCTTAGATGCAAATTCAGAATTGCTTAGAGCCCAACTAAACTGTGATGGTTAAATCTCCCTTAACCTGTGATCAAATTGTAATTTATGCGGTAATAGCTTTCAAATGACAACTGCTGATACCACTCATAGGTAGTCTGAAAATAGATTAATGACAACTTTGACGCGGCCTACATCACAGGATAGAATCAGCTTATACAGCCAGAGTGGCGGAATTGGCAGACGCGCGGGACTCAAAATCCCGTGGCC
>JAGYNL010000125.1 GCA_018399865.1 Candidatus Bipolaricaulota bacterium
CGACGCTACGCAAGATATGAAATATACCGTCCTTCCGTAGCGTGTGCAGCTTGCCCGCCCCGTGGAGTCTTACTCCACTGGGGCCTGCCACGTTGTGCTTTTATCTTGCGTAGCGTGGTAGCTCGCCTGCCACGTTATGTTTTTGCCTTTGTAACGTGCGCAGCTTGCCTGCCACGGTATGTTTTTGTTTTGAGATTTCCCTTATACAATCGTAGCGTCGGAGACCCCGGTGAAATAAATGAAAAAGTCGCTATTTCACAGGGCAGGCAAGGTGCGACGCTACAATTTTAGTCGCTTGTTAAGAAAAGGCTTGGCGTGAAGTCAGATAGGGTGGATCCGCCAATGAATTCTCGCAATAGGGAATTGCCCGGAATCGTCTCCGAGCGGTAAGGATAGAACCATCGCAGGAAAGCTAACAGGCGCTCGGCCTCAATGCGCGGCTGGGGAGCTTTGACTTGCAGGAGAAGTGGCTCTGCAAGAGGCTTTAGAACGGATAGCTCATAAGCAAGAGCCGAATTGAACATGACATCAGCTTGTTCCTGATAGGGGAAAATATTCTGCTTCTCTCCCCGGCGTACGTTACGCCACATCTCAAGAGTCATCTCAGCCGTGTATCCTCGATACACAGAGTCACGAACCATTCGGCGGATAAGGCGCGTATCCGTTGTCGATACACGATTATGACTATCCAGGTTTAGCTGGGTCAAGGCGGAAACAAAGATGCGGAATACCTCCCCATCAGCAAATCCCTTCAGTAGCTCGGGGTTAAGGCCATGAATTCCCTCGACAATCAGTATCTGATCAGGCTCAAGCTTGACTCTTTCTCCAGCCTGTCGGCATCCAGTATGAAAGTTGTATTTTGGGATGGTCACTTGCTTTCCTGATAATAGTTCCTTTAGCTGCTTCTGGAAGTAGTCAACGTCAAGGGCAGACAGGGAGTCAAAGTCGATCTCGCCTCCTCTGGCAGCCAATTCCTTTCTAGGAATGAAGTAGTTATCCATGCCTAAGGGATATGGATGGATGCCTTGGGCCATAAGCTGCACCGCTAAACGATTGGAAAAGGTTGTTTTCCCTGAAGATGACGGGCCCGCCACGAATACAACTCTGTGCTCAGCGTCGCGACTGGAAGCTAGGGTAGAGGCGATGTCAGCAATGCGTTGTTCATGGAGAGCCTCGGAGACAAGTACCACCTGTTCGATTCTCCCAGAACGGATAGCATCGTTTAGCGAAGCGACATTGCGTATGCCCACCGCATCAAGCCATTTTCCGTATTCGGTAAACACCTGCCGTAGCTCGGTAAACTTCTGCGCTGGGAGAAGACGCTTGGGATCCTCCCGCCGAGGGAATCGAAGGATGAACCCATCAGAGAACCTCTCCAGTGAGAATGTCCGTAAAGCGCCTGTCTTTGCCACCATGTATCCATATGAGTAGTCGGAAAACCCATTAAGCGAATAAAGGTGAACATGATCCTCCTTCACGTCTTCCAGCAATCGCAGCTTGTCTTCTTCACCGCGGGCGGCAAAGATTGCAGAGGCTTCAGGAATGCTCGCTCGAAGGCGCTCGATAGGAAGATCATCGGCAACAAGCTCACGCATGCGCTCCTTGATTCTTGCTAACTCCGCTGCTGTAAACATCGAACGACCCTCAACACGGCAAAAATAACCTCCGTAGGGCACAGAGTAATCTACAAAAACTTGCGCCTTAGGATACAACTCGTTGGCAGCAACAATCAGCAAAAAGGATAGACTGCGACAGTAAATGCGCATGCCATCAGATTCGGAGACGAACATTGGCTTAACACTAGCATCCATTGCCACCGGCCAAGCAAGCTCCCGCAAAACGCTATCTACTATTGCCGCCACTGGAGGATTATCTGGGTCGGGATAGGCTTGGCTAAGAAACTCATGTAGAGGGGTGAAGCGAGGCCCAGCAAAGATTCTTTGGTCACTTAAAGTGATCTGAACCGTCTCTCGAGGTTTGGCTGGCCTAATCTTGTTGTTTTCTTCACTCATTTCTATCGCCCCTATCTAGGACCAATGACTCTACCCCGAGACCTCCTAGCTGTCAACCACTAGAGAATTTAGATTCAAGTGAATTAACTTCGTGTAGACTGCTTTCTTGTCGCGTGGGCGTAGCGTGCGCAGCTCGTCTGCCACGTTGGATATCTTTTCCTGTGTAGCGTGCGCAGCTCGTCTGCCACGTTGAGATTTATGCCCGAAAACCGTACAACCGCAACGTTGCACACAAGGTGCAACGCTACAGAAGATATGAACAACACCGTCTTTTTGTAGCGTGCGCAGCTCGTCTGCCACGTTGAATCGCCTGCCACGTTAAGATTCGTGCCCGAAAACCGTACAATCGCAACGT
>JAGYNL010000126.1 GCA_018399865.1 Candidatus Bipolaricaulota bacterium
GCCTAGAGGAGAGATACGTGGGAGAGATCATTGTTTCACGCGATGACCATAATCATATTCTTGAGTTGAGCGGACAGGGTATAGATTGTAGTACTGCCGCTGGAGCTGCCGCTGTGCGATTCGTAGAGGCGAGTGTTTCCGCGATGACAGGTTATCTGCATCTTGCGCCTGAGTATTCTGTGGGAAAGGCGATGAGTCTATCAATTGATCGCAGCGCCCCGCACTTGAATAGGGAGATCGATGCAATAATGGAGATGTTGGTTATTGGCTTGAAACAGCTTGCTATAGAATGCGCGCAGGACCTTGTCGTACACGAAGAGACAGTGGGTATACAGGTTTAATAAGGAGTTAAAGAATGGCACATAAGACAAGTACAGGGTCAACCCATAACCTACATGACAGCCCGGGGCAGCGTCGAGGAGTGAAGCGCTTTGGTGGTGAGTGGGTAAACCCTGGGACGATCATAGTTCGGCAGTGCGGGACAAAATTTGCGGTGGGAAAGAACGTAGGCGTAGGGCGAGACTACACAATTTACGCCACCGCTGCGGGATTTGTTACCTTCACTGGGAAGAGCAAGAAATACGTTAATGTCCTCCCCTCACAAGACGCTGTCGTTCAGGAGGTCTAATCTTCAGGTGTTTCTGGATTGCAAAAGCTTCCTAGCGATGACCAATGTTCATTGATGAAGCAACGATCTGCGTTGTAGGAGGACGCGGCGGAAACGGGGTTATCCGCTTTATATCGGACAAGAGCAACCGGAAAGGCGGCCCTGATGGTGGTAATGGTGGTGACGGTGGCGAAGTAGTCATCCGAAGTTCGCTAAGTACTGCTACGTTGTATCAGTTCCGGCATGGCCCGAAGTTTGCTGCTGGACAGGGAAAAGATGGCGGCAGCAACAACAGGCAAGGTGCTCGCGGGAAGTCTCAAGTAATACATGTTCCGGTGGGGACTATTGTGCGTGATGCGCGTAGCCAAGAGCTTGTTGCTGATTTTGTGGAAGCTAATGAGGAGGTAGTCGTTGCTGGCGGTGGCAAGGGTGGACGGGGCAACAGCAGCTTTGTTAAATCCACCAGACAAGCTCCCAGAATTTGCGAAAGAGGCTTGCCTGGTGAAAAGCGTGTGTTGCATATGGAGTTACGCTTGTTGGCTGATGTTGGCATCATTGGTTATCCAAACGTAGGTAAGTCAAGCCTGATTACACGCATCTCAGGAGTTAAAGCGAAGATAGCTGATTATGCGTTTACAACGATCACCCCTAACCTTGGCGTTGTTGATGTAGATGGGCGGCATCAATTTGTGGCAGTAGATATCCCAGGGTTGATTGAAGGCGCTTACTCTGGAAAGGGCCTTGGAGACAGGTTTCTGCGGCACGTGAAGCGTACAAGGCTATTGATTCATATGATCGATCTGGCTAGGCTAGAAGGACGAGATACGCTCGATGATCACAGGCACATAAATGAAGAATTGAAAGCCTTTAGCGAAGATTTGAGCAAGAAACCGCAGATTGTAGTCGGAAATAAGATTGATTTACTTGACCAGGATGCAATTAAGGAGGAAATCAGCGGTTTCGCAGCTACTGGCGTTGAACTTATTCCAATTTCTGTAGCTACAGGTTCCGGGTTGCGCGAGCTGGTTAATAGAACGTATGATACGTTGCAGTTGCTTAGCCAACAAGGAGCTAAACGATCAGAGGGACTCAGGCGTCGCGTTTACAGTTTCAAGGATGAAGAGGGTTTCCGTGTGGAGCGTAACGGGGATGTATTCGTGGTTCGGGGAAAGTCTGTTGAAGAGCTGGTTCAGAGATTGGTTCTGGACTCTAGGGATGCACAGCAATACCTGAGCGATCGGTTAGAACGAATGGGGGTAATGCGAGAGCTAGAAAGGATGGGATTTACCTCGGAGAGCCCACTTAGAATAGGAGGAATAGAGCTTGAACTTGAAGCATAGGGTTGGCCTCTTCGGAGGAACATTCAACCCGCCGCATCAAGCACATCTGCTGGTGGCACAGGTTGCTTTTGAGCAATTTGGATTATCCCAGGTTGTGTTTATACCAAGCGGTATTCCTCCGCATAAGGAGATTTTCGAGAATGTAAGTAAGGAGGATCGCTACGCGATGGTGAAGGAAGCCATATCTCCATTTCCTAACTTCTCAGTGTCGCGCATTGAGATAGATCGTGATGGGCCTTCTTACACAATTGATACTATTATGGCTTTGGAAGGGAAATATGAACAAGGAATGTGCTTTATCGTTGGAGCTGATCTCTTGCTGGAAATTGAGACATGGAAGGAGCCGCAGAAGTTACTTGCGAGTATCCCTTTTTTAATTGCTCCTCGAGGCGGGATCTCTAAGGATCATTTTAGAGTTGCGCCCTTTGATACTGCGGCAATTTCATTCTTAGGGATGGAGGAGGTTGATCTTTCTTCCACATGGATTCGCGAGCAGATAATGCGTGGGAAGGAGATTCCAGACTGTATGCCGGAAGCAGTGGCGAGCTACATCGAGGAGCGTGGCTTGTACCGTAGTCAACAGTCAGTAAGGGCGAAGTGAAGGAATAGGAGGTAGGTATCAAAAGAAGTTTGCGTGTTAATG
>JAGYNL010000127.1 GCA_018399865.1 Candidatus Bipolaricaulota bacterium
AGAAGCACGACACTGCGCAGATGGGCTATTACGTACTGCTGTTTACCAAACCGCTTGTCTTCTCCCAATGCAGGACGCAGATGCAACATGCGCCCATTTTGGACAAGAAACTTCTTAACAATCAGCAAGAGCTTTTATAAAAAATGCACGCTGTTGCAATAACGCAAAGTGTTTCACAGTCTAGTTTTCTGGTTTTTACATAAGCCGGTCTTCTTGACTATTCCAGTGCTCTATACAGGACCTGGTAATCACAGGAGGGATTCCAGAACAGGTATCCATCTGTTCCTACCTCCTTTGCCGCCCTCACCTGATTACGAATGTACTCCTCAATGGTCATTCCTATGGGGATGTAACGGTCAAATGCTTGCAAGAAAGGGCGAAATGGTGTTGTAACACGGCCTTTACCGGTAACAAGTGCCTCCTTTACAACCCCATATGGATCGTCTCTATAGCGCTGCTCGCTGTAGTGAGAGGGATAGACCATGGGAGATATAAAGTCAACCATTTCGGCTATTTCCTCCAAAGATTGACCAATTGGATCTATCTTTTTCGTATTCCAATTCCACAACACGCGGCCAAAGACATCCACGGATAACTTGACTCGTCCTCCAAGAAGCTGTCTAGCATAGTCAAGAAAAGCATTAACTGCCCTGTAGCGTGCGTCATAGATTGCCACCAAGTCGCCACCGTCAGCATAGCGTGCATAATCAAATTGGATCTCGTCAACACCGAGTGAGACCACTTCTTGAGCAATGTCCAGGTTGTACTGTATGGCTACATTGTCATCGGCATGTACCCAAGGATCGCTGTACCCAAGGTAGTCTGCTAGCTTAGGATCATAGAACAGCACTAGCCTTGCTATCACATAGATATCCTGCTCACGTAACCTTGCAATCAAGCTTGCCATATCGACTCGACCTGTAGAGGCGCCTATCTTGGTTGCAAGCGGCACATGACTCCTGTATGTAATCTCGCCATGCATGTTCTTTACATTTATGACTACCGCATTCAGCTTACCGTCTTTGACAGCATTCTCCACGCCTTCGAGCACTCCCTGTTTCCCAATAGCGTAAGAGGTAAGATAAACGCCTACTCGATTGTGAGCAGAGAGACCTTCATACGACAGCGGAGATCCCTGATCGATGCGTACCCCAAAAAAAACGATAGCTACGAATAGAACAAGCAGGAAACGAGCCGCACTTCGTTCTTTCATGCGCCACAGTATATCGGGATTGAACACGAAACATAGTCATAATGGTGCGTGCTAAAAAGGACTTTGGACACGTACTTGCCCAAGCCAAAACAGTAAAGTGAACGTGGCAGGCGCCCTGGCAAGCTCTTCCCATTAGAAAACAGACCTTCTACCGAGCAAAGATTCCCGGCATCATAATCGCATTGCGGAAGTTTGTCCAACCTCTCTTCACTTCTTCTACACATACCCTTCACTTGGTCTCCAGAGCCGATCTGTAGACTTGCAATACCAGATCATATAAGCCTGGTTTGTAATGGATAATACCTATCATAACCGGAATATTCTGGGCTTATAAGTAAATAAGGAGCAATACACAATGAAGCGTATTTCGCCGTTAGTTTTCTTCTGTCTTATCGCGCTGGCACTAGTTACTTATGCCGGTGGCTCACGCGATCCAATCACTATACTCGGAAATGCTGACTTTAATAGCGACAACGGTGTTGTTGGCGGGATAGGAACTGCCGACGATCCTTACGTAATTACGGGCTGGGAGATCAACGTTTGCCAGGATGTCGATTACGCAGTTAAGATTGAGAATACAACCGCTAGCTTCATACTACGCGGCATCATAATCCGCGGGGCAACTTCAGCAGACGGCGCGGCAATCCGTCTTGGATTTGTTAGCGGAGCAGTTATAGAAAGCTGCCTGATATCCGATTCTAGAAACGGAATTGAGATAGCTTCTTCTACCGATGTATCTCTTAAAGGAAACGTACTTTATGTGCAAGGAATCGGGCTAAAAATAACCGGCGAAACAGCACAGGAGTATAACCTAGCAATCGATGAAACAAACACACTGAACGACAATCCAATAAGCTACATATATGGAAAGGAAGGCCAGACAATAACCGGAATTAGTTCCAACAATCTCTACCTTGCAGCATGCAATAACATGACCGTAACTGATAACACTATCATCAACGGAGATGGTATCCAGCTTGCATTCGTGAAGGATTCGGTCATTAGCGGCAACGAGGTTTACCGAACAAGCCCCGTGCTCACCGAACATGGCATAAGGATGTATCAATCTAATAACAACAGGGTGACTGATAACGTTTTGCAGAACAACCGCTTTGCTGGAGTGTACATGTGGCTGTCATCCAATAACAAGCTAGACAACAATCAACTTCTGGCAAACGACAGCGGGCTGATCATCGCCGCCTCAGACAACAACAAGGTAACAGGCAATACAGCATTTGCCAATCTAACAGCAATTGAGCTAGTGGCAGGCTCAACTGAAAACATAGTATCAGGAAACATCATCACCCACGCCAACACTAAGTACGGAATCGTTTTGGAACAAGCTGCCGCCAATCTGTTAGAGGCAAATGCCATAACAGATGCTGAAACCGGAATTCGCCTAGCTGAAAATGGAAGCAACAATAGGGTTATTTCCAACACTATTGTCAACGCAGCTTACGGCTTGTCAATAAGCGGATCGAACAATGATATCCAGAAAAACCTAATCTCCCAGAACACTCGAGCCATACTCTTTCCAGAAACATATGGTAAGACAACCCCAAGAGGAAACTCGATTCACAACAACGTATTCTCCGATAACAGCAACCATATCTACCTGAATAACGATTCACACTCAAACCAGATATATCTAAACACATTTCTCGGCGGAGCCAGAATGCTGGTTGAAGACTATGGAAAAAACACTTGGACTGTGAATGGACAAGGAAATTACTGGCAGGACTACCAAGGAGAGGACGCAGACGGAGATGGCATCGGCGATGAACCTGTATCTATCTATCCTGCTGCCGTGGCCGATAAAGCGCCGATAATCTCTCTTGATTTCGCATACGACAACCTTGGCATCCTTAGCACATTAGAAATAGACGAGCTTGTGATAGACCTTTCAAACGGCACGCATATAACGCTTCCCACCTTTTGTGCCAATGAAGCAAACGCCCGTTTTGTCGGATTTCGAGGCTTTCCATCCGCGCTCATTGATGGGGCTCCAGGAATACTGTTTTCCTATGGCGATGAAGCTACGCGACGCTTCACCATGGCCACTGTTCCTTTTGAACTAGATATCGTCTTTTTTGATGCTAGTGGTATCTTCGCCGGTAGCATGTCAATGGAGGCCCATTCAGAAGATCTATATACCGCAAAGTCTGCCTTCCAATACGCTCTTGAGCTACAAGCTGGGACAGTTGACGAGCTCGGGATAAGCCAGGGAGCGCAAATAACCGTTCCCTTGGGAAGCGAAGGATAAACTTGAGGCGGATCAAAGCCGTTATCTTTGACCTTGATGGTACGCTGGTGCGTTACCGCGGGGTTGAGTTTGAGTCAAGTTGGGGAGCAATTGCAGCAGCAGTAGGCAAGCAAGACGAATCAGAGCGCATACTTGAGAAATACCTAGAACGTCGCGATGCCTACCAGAAATGGGTAGAGCTTGACGCTGCTCTACTCACAGGGGTCCCAGTGGAAGAAATAACCTCCAAAATCTTCCCGCCTCCCTACGCAGTCGGGGTAAGAGAAGCGATACAATCCCTCCACGGCAAATACATAATCGGCATACTCTCCTCTGGCGCTGACCTTGTGGCCAACAGGGCATGCCAGGATCTTGATCTAGACTTCTCAGTCGCTAACAGATTGATAATTGAAGATGGGCATTTTACCGGAAAGGGCGAAACCGTAGTTGACCTGTGGAAGAAGGCAGACGGAATGAGGGAAATTGCCGCCAAGCACAAACTCGCCCTTTCTGAGATATGTTTTGTGGGCGATCACATGAACGATGTCCCAGTAATGAGAATTGTAGGCTTATCAATCGCTGTTGACCCAAAAGATAAGGAACTAGAACGAATTGCAGACCATGTAGTGAGTGACTTTACTACCATCCCTCAGATCCTTGAAGCCGCTGGCTGATTGATTAGACAAACTCTGCCCCCTCATAAGGTCAAGTTCATG
>JAGYNL010000128.1 GCA_018399865.1 Candidatus Bipolaricaulota bacterium
AAGAAGGAGGCATCAAGATTGAACTACAAAGAAGACAGGGATGGTAACCTAATTCTTGAAGATGGAACGGTAATCCAAGCCGAGAAGCGTCAAAGGGCTGAGGTCTACTCACGAGTTGTGGGGTACTTAAGGCCCATAGAACAATGGAACGACGGAAAGCAAGCAGAGTTTGCCGACCGGAAAACCTATTCTAACAAATCAGCCGTGCGGACATAGAAAAATTATATGAAGGCTATAATCTGCCTCAACTAAGGTGGATCTAAAGCCTGCTGATTTTTTTTCTTGTCAACGGCGAAAAGATACGAGAAAACGACAAGCCTTGCTTAAGTGTAGCGACAATTAGGCTTACCTAAAGGAAGAGCTTGTTATGTATAATTACATGCCGTTTCTTAGGGCAGATATAGCCAACCATGAAAATAGCCCATTTGCTTCCAACAACCCTGATCGATTATCCGGACAAAGTCGCTGCCCTTGCATACACCGCTGGCTGTAATTTCCGCTGCCCTTTCTGCCACAATTCCGAGCTAGTACTGCCAGAGAAGATAAGAACAATGCAAATTGTGCCAGAGGACAACATTCTAAGTTTTCTACGTGAGCGCGGACGTTTTCTGGATGCACTTTCCATAACAGGGGGAGAACCAACCCTACATGAAGATCTTCCCTGCTTTATAGAAAAAGTAAAGAAGCTTGGATTACTTGTTAAGCTAGATAGCAACGGTTCGCGCCCCGAGGTTCTTGAAAGGCTATTTGATGACCATCTAATCGACTACATTGCAATGGACGTTAAAGGACCAGCCGAGCGCTACTCAGAGCTTGCTGGGGTCAGTGTCAATATGGACACAATAAGCGCCTCCATCGAGCAAATTATAGAAAGAGCCCCTGACTATGAGCTTCGGACCACTATCGCTCCCACAATCACCCCTGATGATATTGAGGGGGCCGTGAAACTGGTACGGGGAAGCAAGCGCTATTTTCTGCAGGCTTTTGTTGTCCCAGACGGGAAGGATTTGGTCGATCCTAGCTGGAACGAAAAGACAGCCCTCTCCAAAGCCGAGCTAAATGAGATCTGGAAGACCATCCAGGGCAACTTCCCTTATGGGGGAGTGAGGTAAGAGCTTACTATCAAACATACTTGCAGGTTTAAGAAGCGGCGCTTGCAAAGCTATAGATTAGTCGCTACTTAACAAAATTGGCGGGTCAACTTAGTCGTTCATATACCGGCTTACGCTCGCTAAAATACGGAAAGGACAATGGATCAAGCTTCTATTTGGGTATTGGTTTCCAAACAGGTTGCTGTTAGACTTAATACGGAAGCTTGTTGAGGCTACCAAGCATGGTACAATTGAGCAGATGATAGATGAACTTTAAGATAGCAACGTATAATGCAAACTCGATTCGTAGTCGTATAGCAAACGTTCAAAACTGGCTTTCCCGCGAGCGCCCAGATGTGTTGTGCATTCAAGAGACCAAGGTGCAAGATCAGGACTTCCCGTATACGCCATTTCAAGAAGTCGGATACCAAGTAATCTACCGTGGCCAGAAGGCTTACGCCGGTGTGGCAATTGCAACTCTGGACAAACCCCAGGATGTGTCATTTGGCCTTGACAGTGAGCCTCGCGATGAGGCAAGATTGATTAGAGCGACATTAGGTGGAGTAACTGTAATCAACACATACGTGCCACAGGGAAGATCCGTTGATTCTGAAATGTTTGCCTACAAGTTGGAGTGGCTGGCCCGTTTAAGAAGCTACTTGGAGAAAGCTACTGAAGCAAATGAATGGCTAGTATGGTGTGGGGACCTTAATGTGGCTCCGCAAGAAATCGATGTACATGATCCAAAGCGGCTTGTAAATCATGTTGACTTCCATCCTCAGATACGAGAAGCCTTGTGCCGGATTACTAAAGATCGACTAGTAGATACTTTTCGTGTCCATCATCCAGATGAACCTGGGCAATACACCTTTTGGGACTACAGAGTTAAAGGGGCACTCAAGCGCAATTTGGGCTGGCGTGTTGACCACATATACGCCACCCCTTCACTTGCAGAAAAATCTGTGGCGGCCTTCATCGACAGAGAAGCCCGGGCAGCAGAAAAGCCCTCCGATCACACTTTTCTTGTCACGGAGTTTGAGCTTTAGGTTAAGTAAGGGTTTGAGTCACAAAAAGGCACAAGCGCCGATCAAATGCTAACCTAGCCCCGCTAATTCTCTTACCTTTGCCATGTTCGCACGGGCTATTTCCTGGGCGCGCTGCGCACCTTGTTCGAGGATCTCATCCACCTTACCGGACGCTTCAAGCTCGATTCTCTTTTGTTGAATGGGCCGCAGAACAGCCATTAGATTTTCGAACACAGCATCTTTCAGACGGGAGTACATGAGTCTCCCGGCAGCAAAATCCGACTTCAACTCCGATAAGATCGAAATGTTACCGTTGATTTCTGTGGAAACGTCAAGAAGCTCAAATAGAGTAGCCACTCCCGGTGACATATCCTCACCAACTGTCAGTCCAGGGTCAGTGACTGCTGATCGAATCTTCTTCCCAATCGATTTCTCGTTCTCCATGACGCCTATATAGTGATTCTCACCAGCGCTCTTGCTCATCTTGACTGTAGGGTCAGCAAGGGACATAATGCGCGCTCCCTTTCCAACTAGCGGCTCAGGCTGGGGAAAGAATTCCCCAAAACGGGAGTTGAACCGTCGAGCGATACGCCGAGAAAGTTCTAGGTGCTGTACTTGGTCTTCTCCGACTGGCACCCCTTGAGCCCGGTACAAGAGAATATCTGCAGCCTGCAAGATAGGGTAAGTGAACAAGCCAGCGGAGACGAAGTCCCTGCCGGCCGATTTATCCTTAAATTGGGTCATACGAGTAAGATCGCCGTAAGCGGTGACGCAACCAAGAATCCATGCAAGCTCAGCGTGCTCGGGTACAAAAGACTGCACAAACAGAATTGATCGCTGTGGATCAATGCCACATGCCATCAAATCCAGCGCCATATCACGTGATGCCTGGCGTAGTGCTTTGGGATCAATCTCAACAGTGATCGCATGATAATCTACGATGCAATAAACACACTGGTGTTTATCTTGCAAAGAAACCCAATTGCGAAGCGCACCAAAATAGTTTCCTATATGGGGTGTTCCCGTCGGCTGAATTCCCGAGAAGATACGCATTATCGTTTTCGCCTCCTCAAATCCCAACGGCACAAAAGCGCACGCAAGGCAAGCAATTCTCGATCATTAAGAAGAATTTTGCTGAGTATAACGACCGCAGCTTGCTTATCGCAAGCAACTGGCCTTGATGAAGTTGCTCTTTCTAGCGTATCATACTTTTGGAGGGTGGATGAGAGAAATTTCTGGCACGTTAAGCTCGATCGCTCTAGAATCAGCCCGCATAAAACCAGGCCTGGGCAATAACGGCAATCAGAAAAGTAACCTCCTAAGATCCGCCCAATTTTGCAATGCTTTCTCCGATACTGACCCTTTTGTATCAACATCCTTCTCACTATACGGAATCTGTTGTCATGGTCTAAGCAAGGTTCTTTCAAGGAGGCAGCATGAACTCAGTAACTGATCCCTTGCATGCTGATAAATCGCAACGACTACGCAAAGCAAGAGAGTTGATGGCAATAGGAGTAACCATCACCGATCCGCAGCACACCTATATCGAACCAGCTGTCAAGGTAGGTTCCGGTACAGAGATCCTTCCTGGTACTCATCTGCGCGGAGAAACGATCATTGGGGATCGATGCATAATCGGACCGGATTGCTATATAGAAGCTTCAAGAATAGAGAATGACTGTGTAATACGTTATTCGGTTATCGAAGAGGCGCTGGTCCGTCACAGTACCACCATTGGGCCTTACGCACACCTGAGACCAAAGGCAGACATTGGTCCCGAGGCACGCATAGGAAACTTCGTGGAGGTAAAAGCGTCTCGCATCCGCCAAGGCACAAAAGTGGGACATCTAAGCTACATAGGTGATGCAGATGTGGGAGAGCACTCAAACATCGGCGCGGGAACAATTACCTGCAATTATGACGGAAAACAGAAACACCGTACCAAGATCGGGAAACGCGCGTTTATCGGCAGTAATACATCTTTAGTTGCTCCTGTAACTATTGGAGATGACGCGTTGATTGGTGCCGGATCAACTATTACAGAGGACGTGCCGGCCGGGAGGCTGGCGCTGGGAAGAGCGCGCCAGGAAAACAGGCAGAGAAAAGATCAAAGGGAGGATAAAGCTCAATGATTGGAAAAGAGCTT
>JAGYNL010000129.1 GCA_018399865.1 Candidatus Bipolaricaulota bacterium
ACGGTTTACGAAACCGTTGCTCTACCACTGAGCTACGCCGGCATTATAATGCAGATTGTAGCAATTCGGATTATAGCAATGCTTATCTAGAGCATCAACTGGAGGGAAATGGACGGATTAGCGATCGCTGCGGCAATTACTGAGATGAAACAGGCTGTTGAAGGAAGCGCGATCCGCTCGATTCATCAACCTTCACCAACCCGGTTTGTGTGGCGTTTGTTCTCCCGTGGCACAGTTGATCTATTTATCGCTCCTGTTGAGGCAACAATCCAATTAACAAAGCAGGATTTTGCTTACCCAAAGCAGCCTGGCTCTTTCACTATGCTCTTGCGTAAGTATCTACGAGGAGGGCGAATAGTGAAAATCGATCAGCAAGGTTGGGATAGAGTGGTCCGTATTGAAGTGGAGAAAAGATTTGCCGAGCAATTGCAGCGGCTGGAGGTGATTGTTGAGCTTGTCGGGGTACAAGGAAACCTGATTCTTGTACAAGATGATGTTGTGATTGCTTCGCTTCGCCCTAAGCCTCGTGCAATCCCAGGCAGAAAGTATGTTTCCCTTCCAGTACAAGACAAGAAAGATCCTACAGAAGTCACAGTGGAGTTTATCAAAGAAGTCTTGGAGGAAAAGGATTGTGCTCGTACATTGATGCGCCGCATCGACGGAGTGGGAAAGGAAACGGGCAAGGTAATCTACGAGCAGGCTGAAAAAAGAGCTTCGGAATCTTTTGCCGCCAGCGTGAAACAAGAGCTAGATGTAATAGTGAGGCGCACAGGTAATCCTGTTGGAGCATATGATCCCAGAGCGAACAACGCATTTTTCTTTCCTGTTGAGGGCATGGAAGAATATGCTTCCTTCAGCCAGGCTCTGGATCGCAAGCTGGAAAGGCAAGAGGAAGAGAGACAGGCTGATGAAGGAATGCACGAAATCCGTGCTGCTGGCAAACGTGCGGTCGCCAAAGCAAACAAGACGATAACGAAACTGAAGGAGTGGTTGGAAAGCGCAGAAAGCGCTGAGCAGTTGCAGCATAATGCTGATCTGTTGATGATCTATCACCGTGAAGTGCCAAGGAAACTTGAGCAGATAACTCTTATTGATCCTGCCACCAATGAACATGTAAGGATTCCACTTGATCCCAGTCGCAGCGGCCTTGAGAACGCGCAGGTGCTATACGATCGGGCTAAGCGGCTCCGCCGGGGGCGTGGGCTTGTACAGCAGAAGCTGAAGCGACTAAAGGAGCAGGTTAAACTGCTTGAAGAGGGGCTTAGTAAGGTGGAAAGGGGAGAAAGCATGCCCGATAGCGCTGCAGCGCTTCTGCCATCTCGTCTGGTAAAGCATGTCAATCACATGGCAACAGCTTGCCGGACCTACTCAATCAACGGGTACACAATTCGTGTTGGCAAGAACGCTCGGCAGAACGATGAACTTTTGCGTGAGGCTAACCCCGATGACCTGTGGTTACACGCGCGGGGTATACCCGGGTCACACGTGGTGGTATCGCGTCAGAACAAAGCTGATGTCCCGGATGAAGTCATTGCAGCCGCTGCAAGGCTCGCTGCCAGGCATTCTAAGGCTAGGCACGAGAAACATGTCCCGGTGAGCATCACGGAAGTTAAGCATGTAAGAAAGCCAAAAGGAGCTCCTGACGGGTTGGTAATTGTGAGACAAGAGGATACACTAGTTGTAGATCCGTCCGCCGCGGAGGAAAAATGACTGTTAGTAACATTCTAGATATTATATTATCGCTTATTGCTGTGTTTACAGCTATTGTCTTACATGAAGTGTCGCATGGTTATGTTGCTTATCGTCTTGGTGACCCCACGGCGAAACAGCATGGTCGGTTAACGCTCAATCCTTTGGCCCATGTGGATCCTATTGGGACTATTCTTGTGCCTGTGTTTCTTGTTATTGTCAATTCGCCGCCGGAACTTCAATTCTTGCATAATCAAGGAAGGTAGGAGCAAAATCAAGGTTCTGCACCAGCTTGTCAATTTTAGTTCCCGGCTTTATCTCTTTGG
>JAGYNL010000130.1 GCA_018399865.1 Candidatus Bipolaricaulota bacterium
GAATCTCTATAAAATGCGCCCTGACGGTGCAGAAGTCACGCAACTTACACACTTCTCTAATCCGGTAACAAGTGGAGGAATCTGGAGCCCGGACGGGCAGTGGTTGGCATTTGGCGTCAATGAGACCTCCGAACTTAAGAACCAGGATATCTACATTATTCACGTAGACGGAAGCGGGCTTCGGCGTGTCCTACAGGTTAAGATAGGCTCTATAGATACACCCGTGAAGTGGCTTCCAGATGGGAAGCATCTGGCTATAACCTCAGATGCGTCTGGAGTAGAACGACCCGGTATACTGTCTGTAGATACGGGGCAAGTGCGCTGGTTAGGCAAAGAGGGCATCGACGAAACAACATCCGGAGTATCAGAAGACGGCAATTTGCTTGTGGCCATTCGAAATCAAGATGCAATAGTGCAGCCCGTGATCTACGAAGTTAATACGGGAAATGAAAGACCGCTGAAACTTGAGCCTGGATTTGCAGTGGGATCAGAATTTGTTCTAAGCGATACGCATCTTCTGCTCTCGCACATGTCAGCCACTACGCGAAACCAGCTTTTGCTGTACGACATAAACTCAGGAAAACAGACCGTTATCATCGAAGCAGAATATGGATCGATTGACCCAGGCCTTTTCGTCGATCCAGCCTACATAAACTACAAATCATCGGATGGTCTAACTATAGCGGGCATCCTGTATACACCTAAGGGTATTACCGATAATGAAAGGCTTCCGGCAATTGTATCTGTGCATGGAGGCCCTACGGCTCAGTTTTTCCGCTTTTTCGACCCCTATGCCCAATTCCTTGCTAGCCTTGGCTTTGTTGTTCTAGAACCCAACATTCGTGGAAGCACGGGCTACGGAGTCGAGTTTAGGGACATGAACCGCTACGACTGGGCAGGAATGGATTTAGAGGATGTGGCGGCCGCAGCCGGATATCTAAAAGGGCTTTCATTTGTTGACCCAGATAGAATAGCCGTATATGGCGGTTCCTACGGCGGATACATGACCCTCATGCAAGTAGTCAAAAAACCTGAGTTGTGGAAGGCTGCCGTGAGCTGGGTGGGAATCAGTGACCTTCATAAGCTTTACGAGCATAGCATGGAACACTTCAAGTACTTTCTGCGCTGGCAGATGGGGGACCCCAAAGAAAACGAGGACCTATGGCGGCAGCGAAGTGCAATAACTCACGTCAAGAATACAAAGGCCAAACTCCTTTTGATTCACGGGGTAAACGATCCCCGCTGTCCAATAGAACAATCACGCCTTTTCCGTGACGCGCTTATTGACCTTGGCTACGTAGAAGGCCAAGACTTCGAATACGTAGAGCTTGCAGAAGAGGGGCATGGCTCTTCGGATATTAAACACAAGATCCGCACCTATAGCCTAATGGCTGACTTTCTTAAACGCAGATTGTGACCATTAAGCTATCGGCCTAATCCTGTTTAACTAGAATAGTGAGCTTTCTTCTTGTTTTTGCCAAAAACAGGTAACTGATTCCTCCTGCAAATCAGCAAGCCCTCAGTTCACATCGCCGAGGTAACAGCTTCCGGCAGGTCTCCCGCCTGCGATGTTTTTTAGTGGCTCAATGATTACAGAAGCTGCGAGCATACAAAGCTACGCTTAATCCCATCTTCTACAGTTGCAAATTCAGACTTGTCTCTTAAAGGGCATTACAGAGGCTATGAAGAAGTCTTGGCACCATAATCCTGCCTCTTGCTCACTGGAGTTACCGGCAGCGGGATCGCCCGCATAATGAATACTCTGAGGTACGTCCAGCCATCGTATGGCAAACCCTTAGAGGGGGGCTGCCCCCCTCTTAGTGAATCCGCCGCTCAATCCCTGTCCACCTCAGCAGAACACCAAGAACAAAAACCAGATCGCAACGCCCTTCGCCCATGTGATCAGTATCGCCCAAGAAGCCCCTTCTGCTTAGATACTCTCTCTGTCCACATGAAAAAGCCAAGACCTACTATTACATATGCTACAGAATTTGCGACAAGCTGAAAGAACGTCCTTGAGTTAAGCATTGAGACATTGCCACCCTGTACAGCCATATCCTTTAGCATAGTCACACCGCTGGCAAACGGGAGCAGGGATATGAACCTCTCGACACCTTCGGGAAGCTGCGAAAGAGAACTGAAACTAAAGCCCAAGAAGAGAACCTGGAACAGAAACGGGAGTTGTCCAGTTCTCTTGAATAGCAGTGTAATCCCCCCAAGCAGCAAAGCGAAACCATACACCCCTACTAGCACCAGAAAGAAGACCAAGGCTGTAGGTAAGGTAAGGCGAATGCATACCCCTGTCGAGACAGATAGAAGAAGATACAAGGGCACAAATCGTATCAAATCCACTGTAAAGGTTGCTTCGAGCCTGGCAAATAGGACCAGGCCAAACCATCTTGATGATACAAAAAGCTGTTCGATGGTCCCTTGCTCGGCCTCCTCTCTAAGATGGTTATTTACGAAGCTTAGTACCATGGACGTGAAGTAAAAAGCTAGGAAACCAACTACCTGCGCAGTGGCGATTTTCGAGAGTTCCTCTGGCCGGACCTGACCAACCACGCTCCTGATACTGATGAAGATACCCATGAATATTAGGTAGAAAGTCGCGATATCGGCTACTGTTCCCAATGCATAACGGCGAAGAAGTGCTAATCTTCGCCGAAGTTCAGCAAGATAAAGCCTGACTAGGTATTCCATTACGGTAGGTTCTCAGTAAGATGCATAAAGATATCCTCCAAGGACTGCTTATCCTCGCACACCGATACCAGTTCCATGTGCTCATCCCTAATAATCTCGATCACCTGGTAGAGCCTTTCGTTTGTAAAACCTGGCGAACCAGCTAGGACCTTGATTTCATACGAGTTCTCGCCCTTGTGCAGCGTAAGTCCTGGTATTTGCAGCAACCTTCCCCTGCTACTTTCTCTAAGGAAGCCTTTGCACTCGACTATGTATACTGATGTCTCCAGCAACCTGCCTAGCTCGCCGATCTCTCCCATTTTCACTATTTCCCCATTATTTATGATGCCTACTCGATCACATATCGAGGCAGCTAATTGCATGTTATGAGTTGTTAGCAGAATCGCGCGGTTTTCTTCTTTCGCCAGCAAATGAAGCTTGGATCGTATTGCACGTGCCGCAGATACATCCAGCCCTAGAGTAGGCTCATCAACTAGCAGGATCGGCGGGTTGCTTATCAACGCACAGCAGAGCGCCAACTTCTGCTGCATGCCACGCGAAAGCGTTCCCACTGCATCCCTGTATTTGAAGCTGAGGTTAAACTCCTCCAGTAGCGCTTTCGCTCTTAACCTAGCATCGCGCTCATGCACGCCCCGGATGCGTGCAAAATAGAGCAAGTTCTCCTGAGGTGTTAGGTTCCAATATACATTTCGATTTCCTTCCAGGACAGCACCCACTAGTTTAGAAGGCCACCTGCTGTGCGGGCTCAGCTTGTGCCCGCACAGGTATATGCTCCCGGAGGTTGCTCTAATAAGTCCACAAATAAGCTTCACCGTTGTGGTTTTTCCGGCCCCGTTGGGCCCTAAAAGGCCAAAGACTTCTGCCTTGTCAATTGACAGATTAAGGCACTTCACAGCTTCGGTTCTTCTCCGTGGCGCCACTCCCCCGACGAACACCTTCCGAAGGTTCTCAGTGACTATCATGGGTATTGATACTCCTGAAAGATAAGAGATGTGTTACGGTTTCCCAATGCGAATGAATTCTTGAGTGCAGCTTTGCGCCTTTGCCGGTCATATCTGCCTTGTATAATAGACAACTCATTATAACACAGAATGGTGACTAATGAAACCCTTTGACCTCACACTACTTAAAGGCACATATAGACTTACATATATTCGTGTATAGTGTCTAGAGCAATGCCAGATGGATGACCTTTTTCATACACGTAAAGGTAGCAGCTCACATCTGGTAACTGGCAAGAAATCCATCATTCGGCGTGCGTACCTGCTGGAAAACAGGATTGTAATGCCCGGCGCTGGCCAATTCCATTTCGAGCTCCAACACCGCAAGAAGGTTGCTTTTCACCTTAGTTGGAAGTTGTAGGTTAGTACAAAGCACAAAACACTTATAGCTCCAGATTATCAACGATTAACTTGTAAGGATGTGTAACAACAGACTGAAGAGCAGAGTTCCACTCGGACGATCTTCGGCGGCGCTTGATCCCAAGCACTCCGTTCACTAGCTCCCGTGAGTATCGTCCCAGCCAACGATGGACAATTGGGGCGCACCCCAAAGGATCAAGGCACTCACGTAGCTCACCTGAAGCAAACTCTCTCGTTGCTGCCCAAACCAGGCATTTCCCTGTCTTAGTTCACATCGCCGAGGTAACAGAGTCCAGTAGGTCTCCCGCCTGCGATGTTCTTTAGTGGCTCAATGATTGCCGCAGGATAGAGACGTATATCGTTAAGTTCTTCTACCGGAACCCACTCAACACCGGTCTGCCACTTATCAGGTACATTGCCCACGCGCGCTTCTCCCTGAGAGACCTGGCAGCAAAACATGAACTCTACCTGGTGTGTGCCCACATCATCTTTGGCAAATTCATGGTGAGAAGATATGTAGTCTCGAACCAGCAGAAGCTGTCCAACAAATATGTGCAAGCCCGTTTCTTCGAGGCATTCCCGCACAAGAGCATCTCCAAGAGACTCCCCATGCCGCTGACCACCGCCAGGCAGAAGGTAGAACAACCCCTTCTTGTCTTGGTTAAGGGTCAGCAAGATCAGATCATCTTCTATAATGACGGCCTTGGCTGAATTGCGAATTGCCGACATGCAAGCTACTTGTTGGTTGGGGAGATAATCCGATCAATCAACCCGTATTCAACCGCTTCTTCAGGGGACATGAATCGGTCACGGTCAGTATCCTTTGCTATTCGCTTTGGGGTCTTTCCGGTATGCGTAGCCAAGATCTTATTTATCTGTTTATGCATACGCATAAGCTCGTCAGTCTGGATCTTGACATCCGCAGCAACGCCTTGTGATCCCCCAAAAACCTGGTGAATAAGGATGCGCGCATTAGGAAGCGCCTGACGCTTTCGTTGCGCGCCTGCAGCAAGGAGTACGGCTGCCATGCTCGCAGCCTGGCCAATGCATATTGTAGAAACCTCACAACGTACATACTGAATAGTATCGTAGATAGCCAACCCGGCAGTCACTGAGCCGCCTGGAGAGTTTATGTACAGCTTGATGTCCTTGCTAGGATCCTTGGCTGCAAGAAAGAGCATCTGCGCTATAACCACATTCGCCACCGCGTCGTCTATGGGGTCACGCAGGAATACAATACGATCCTCCAACAACCTGGAATAGATATCGTAGGTTCGCTCAGCCTGACCGCGGTTATCGATTACATATGGTACTTGCGGACTCATTTGGTCTCCTCGTTCAGCTTTGCGTTTTCGTAAAGCACGTCAAGAACACGCCCACTGACCTTACTCCTACGATAAGCCTCCCATTCCTCATTTGCCTTCAGACGAGCAATGAACCGTATCGGGTCCTCCTCCCTCGCCTTTGCCTCTTCGTTGGCCAACTGTTCAAGTTCCTCATCTGAGATAACTACACCTTCGCTCTCAATAAGCTTAGCCATGACAAGATCTCGCCGCAGGCGTTGCACTACGTCCTCACGCAGCTCGGAAAGCAGTCCTTCCTCGTCCTTCTCCCGCTTTTCTAAGAATTCATCGAAGGTCATAGGAGCCTTGGGGTCTTCCAACCTTTCCTTTAGCTGTTGAAGATCTTCCTTTGCCATATCCTCTACCATCTGCTCGGGAAGAGGGATCTCAATCTGGGAAACCACTTGATCCAGAAGCTGGCCTTTTATCTTTTGCTCACGTTGCTGGGTCTTTGATGTAACTATCTTTCCTTTGATATCGGCAGACAACTCATCGAGGCTGTCAAAACCTGCATCTTTGGCCAGTTCATCGTCAATTTCTGGTACAACTACCTTCTTGACCTCCGACACAGTAAGGGTAGTCCTTAGAGGATCCTCCCCTTCCCTTGGTACCTCTAGTTCGACGTTTTCATCAACCTTATGACCGATCATATTAGTTGTGACAGGATTGTTGGAATCAACACGCACGTCATATTCCTCTTCACCCTGTTTAACCCTGACAACATCTCCATCTTCTATGGTGTCTGATCCCTTAGGAGCCAGCGTAGCAAAGCGCCCCCTGATCTCTTCCAACGCCCCATTTACCTCATCTTCGGTTACATCTTGTGGGGGCTCAACGGTCAGTTCTATGCCCCGATATTCAGGTAACTCCACTTCGGGAAGCACTGGGAATGAAGCAGTGAATATAAAAGCACCGTCCTCTTCAAAAGACGCGCTCTCCACTTCTGGAGACTTAACCGGCCGCAAATCCAGCTCAACAATGGCCTCTTTGAGGTGTTCTTCCTCCAAATCCTTCTGGGCTTCTTCAGTGAAAAGCTCCGAACCGAAACGCGAGTCCAAGTAAGCTCTAGGCACACGACCTTTTCGAAAACCTGGAATCTGTGCTTGTTTACTGTAGCGTCTATATACTGAATCGACTGCGTTCTTGACCGTCGCCGGGTCTACTGTTACTTGCAGTGTTACATTTGTAGCTGATCTTTCCTTGATCTCGCATTGTGTGTTACTCAATAGAATTCACTCCATATTATCCTTGGTGATGGCGCGATTATACGAACAGAAGCCCGTTTGAACAACTAGAGCGCCACAGTGAAATAGAATTGCTCGGGGCAAGCAGCTCCAACGCTACATTGAAACGGCTTTGGAGATGCTTCTGTCGTT
>JAGYNL010000131.1 GCA_018399865.1 Candidatus Bipolaricaulota bacterium
GGTGTGTTTTCATTCGAGAAGGGAGAAACCACTCCTGGTGGGTGAATCCATCGCAGAACAAGAGGTCGTCAGTTCCTCGTCATTCGGAGATTACTGACCAGCTGGCGCGGAAGATCTGCAAAGACCTGGGAATCTCCTTTGTAAAATAGCACCGGAGATACATATCCATACTAAACAGTGCTTGCCTGCGTTGATGCTTTTTAGCCGCATGTTTCGAGCAGTTGGGGATGATTCCGGGGACATAGTACTAGATTCTGACTACTGTAACTTAACAATCGCTGCTAAGTCCACCATGCTCTGATTGTATATGCTGTTGACAGGGTCTTGGGCGTGCCTTGTCACCCCTCGTGCCTGAGCGGTGAATCCAGAAATGAGTATTATGTCCCCCGATTAAAAATGGATTTCCCCAAAAACTCCAGCCTTTAATCGTTCATTCCGACAGTCTTTCAAGCACCAATTATCTCGTGAAGCACTGGGATCTCTCAGGGGTACTAGTGCAATAGTATATCGTCACATAGTCGCTCAGCATTCATGTAACCGCGTAAGCACCAATGCAAAATCCGAAAGCAGAATACTGACATTCTAGGTCTTCCACCGAAAGGGTTACTCCTGTCCTGTGACAAGCTGCCTTTGTGCCTTATTTCGGAGCTGACAAAACTGAGGCCACCGGCCTTAGTTTTGATATAATGGCAAAGGAGGCCAAATCTATGAACCAGGTCTTTAACGTTTATTGTGATGAAAGCTGTCACTTGGAGCACGACCAGCAAAGTGTAATGCTGCTTGGCGCTATATGGTCTCCAACCAGCACAACTAGGCAAGTTGCTGACTCCATCCGTGCCATAAAGCAGAGGCATGGACTTAGTCGGGGCTTTGAGATCAAGTGGACTAAGGTATCACCAGGCAAGGTTGATTTCTACGGCGAGCTTATTGATTACTTCTTCACGGAGGATAATTTGCATTTTAGGGGATTGATCGCCACCGATAAAGACAAGCTTCAGCACAGCGCCTATGGGCAAACCCATGATGAGTGGTATTTCAAGATGTATTTCGCAATGCTCAAAGCCATCCTACGTCCCAACGCATCCTACCAAATATATCTGGACATCAAAGACACACGCAGCGCACCCAAGGTTAAGAAGCTTTGGGATGTGTTATGCAACAATGCATACGATTTTTCCAGGGAGATCTTCCAAAGATTGCAGACGGTACGCTCACATGAGGTTGAACAGATACAGCTTGCCGATCTCCTGACTGGGGCTGTGGCGTACGCCAACCGGAATCTCTCCGGCAGCAACGCCAAACAAAGACTAGTCAACATGATTCGCCAGCGATCAGGTTACAGCTTGACTCGCTCTACGCTCTACAAAGAGGAGAAACTAAATCTGTTCGTTTGGAACGCCAAGGAGCCAGACGCATGAGGCAGAAGCCAACCTGGCTACCGCCCATGCTGGAACTGGCTGACAAGCCTCAAGAAGCTAGCCTTGCCATCCTTTATGCAGTATTCAGAAGAGATTTTAGGAATGACGAGCTTTCATTCCATGGGTTCCCCGTTTGGTGGAATAGGAAAGTTGTACCAGGAGAGCGCTATGAGGAAGGATTCTGGCACCTTGTTAGCAGAGAGGAACGATATAGTGTGAATCGTCATTTGGACCTACCACGTGCCAAGCGGTTACCGTGGTGTAATCCATGCATCGGAAATTGTAGTGATAATAGAATCACTATTTGGAACTACCTTGAGCACGGTGGGCGTCTGCGTACATATATATGGCTAAAGGATTGGGATTATTGTGTCGTTCTTGAGCGTCGAAACCACCGAAAAGGACCAATAGCTTGGTTAATAACAGCATTCCATGTTAACGGTCCCTCAAAGAAGAGAAATCTACAAAGAAAGCTCGAGAATCGGAAATCATAAATGCATTCGCCGCCCCAAAGGACGACGAAAGATCTCTTTCTACGCAT
>JAGYNL010000132.1 GCA_018399865.1 Candidatus Bipolaricaulota bacterium
AACCAAGAAAGAGATGATTTCTCGGATGGAACAGACGATCGAAGTGCTTAAATCAGCGCTTTCTAAGGTACAGACTGGACGCGCTAACCCGGCAATGATCGAGGACATCATCGTTGACTACTACGGGGCTCCCACGCCACTGAAGCAAATGGCCACTATTGCCGCTCCGGATGCCAATCTCCTGGTCGTACAGCCCTACGATAAGACACAGATAGCCGCTGTGGAGAAAGCGGTGCTAAGCGCAGATCTTGGTCTTAATCCTGCAAATGACGGCAAGGTAGTACGTATTAAGGTGCCAAAGCTTTCTGAAGAGAGGCGTGCTGAATTAACAAAAATAATCAAATCCAAGGGAGAAGAAGCCAAGGTGGCCCTACGAAACGTACGAAGGGACACCAATGATAAGCTGCAGGAAATGAAAGATAGCGGGGATATCTCAGAAGATGAATATCATCGATACCGGGATAAGACAGACGAGGCAGTGCACGACTTCTCAAAGACTGTAGACGACCTCATTGCCGAAAAGGATAAGCAACTTCAGGTCATCTAGACATACTTTATTGCTATGAAAGGGTTGAAACAAGACAACTTCATTCGTCTCTTCCAATTACCAAGCCTTTTTTGCATTACATCCGTGACGGTTGTTGTTCTGACATCGATCGGTTTGTGGAAGGCAGCAATAGGATTTGGTATAGGCGTCTTACTATATATGGTCAACTTGCTCTTTCTCTATGAGGGAAATAGGTCACTGCTCGGTGCTAAATCGCCCCAAACAGGAAGAATGATAGCTGCCATTTCCAGCATTGGACGAATGGCACTCCTTGGTATGGCACTGGCGTTTTTAGCTCACATCTGGTTTCCGGCATTAATAGCTGCCTGTAGCGGTCTATTGGCCGGACAGGTAAACTTGCAATTATCACTTCTTATACAAAGGGGGATCAGCAAAAAATGGTTGGGCCTATAGGTCAAAAGCTGATCGCGCATTTTTCAATTGGGGGCTTTTCGTTCAGCATAGACCTAATAACGATCATTATGAGTTGGATCGTAATTGTCTTGTTGGTAATCCTTGCTCTCATATTACGGCGAAGCCTCAGCCAAGATGTAGACGAAAAGCCTAACCGTGTACAGGCTCTGCTTGACGCTTTAATCGACCTTATTAAGAGCCAATTGACTTCGAGTTTTGCCTCAGAAAAGTTAGCGCGAGAACTTTTCCCGTTTGTTGCCACACTGTTCATGTTCATAACTACCAGCAATTGCATATCTCTCATCCCTTACTTCGAGTCACCCACTAAAGATTTGAACGTGGCGTTGAGTCTCGCTCTTCTAGTGTTTTTTATGTCGCAGTTCTTCGCGGTACGCAAGAAGGGATTCGGTAAGTACATGAAGGGATTCATCGAGCCATACCCCTTTATGCTCCCTTTGAACATCGTAGGTGAAATAGCTAAACCGCTTTCACATTCATTCCGTCTTTTTGGAAACATGTTTGGCGGAGCAATCATGCTGTCGATTGTCTATACGTTTTTGGTCACGTCATGGTTTATTCCTGTAGCGCTTAACCTCTTCTACGGCTTGTTCCAAGGGGTGATTCAGGCGTTCGTCTTCAGTCTTCTTGCTGTAGCTTATATAAACGTCGCTGTAGAAACCTAAAAAGGAGGAGTTATGCTTCAAGAAGCACAGAGTGTTGCAAGTCAGATTTCAGGAGCTGATATCGCTGCCGCAGCCAAGTACATCGCCGCAGGAATCTGCATGGGTATAGGAGCCATTGGGCCGGCAATCGGTGAAGGAATCGTCGCTGCACATGCTTTGGATGGAATGGCTCGCCAGCCGGAAATGGAGGGCGCGCTACTGCGAACGATGGTTCTGGGACAGGCAATCACTGA
Source organism: Candidatus Bipolaricaulota bacterium (assembly GCA_018399865.1). Next base: position 1,878 of record JAGYNL010000132.1, read on the forward strand.
GTCCACAGGTATCTACTCGCTTCTTATCGCAATTGTCCTTTTGTTCGTAATTTAGGAGGCAATAGTGAATCTCGAATGGGCGAAGGTTGTCAAAACTATCAACTGGACGTTAGTCGCCAACTTGGTAAACTTCGCAATT
>JAGYNL010000133.1 GCA_018399865.1 Candidatus Bipolaricaulota bacterium
CAATGCGCTGGAGCGGACTCCCCCTCAGGGGAGACGCTCAGCCGCGCGTTATGGAGAGAAAAGATGAGTGACGAAAGAAAATATGAACCTCCGAAATCGGGTGCTGGTGACGGTGGCTATGCAGTGGTAAAGGCGGGGCTAGGCTCTATCCCTGTGGCAGGTGCCGCAGCAGCGGAATTGCTGGGCCTTGTTGTTACTCCCCCGCTTGAAAAACGCAGGGACAAATGGATGGAAGAGATTGGTGAGGCATTAAGGCAGCTTGAGGAGAAGATGGGCGTCGTAATTGAGTCGCTTCAGGATAATGAGCAATTCATTGACGCGGCAATTGAGGCATCGCAGATTGCCATTAGAACGAGCAATGCTGAAAAGAAGGAGGCTCTGCGAAATGCCCTTCTAAACGCAGCGCTCCCAAACCCTCCGGAAGAGACTGTCCAGAAGATGTTTCTCTCTTTCATCGACACGTTGACTGTATGGCACATCAAACTTCTTGCGCTATTCGACGACCCTCCTCGCTATATAGAAAAAAACAATGTGAGCTTTGGCAACATCACTATGGGGTCGATGAGCCATCTTTTGGAAGCAGCATTTCCAGAACTGAGAGAAAAGCGAGATCTATACGATCTTGTGTGGAAAGACCTGTATTCAAGAGGGTTAGTGAATACTGACGGGCTTCACACCACGATGACTGGGGGCGGAATCATCGCTCAACGAACAACGGCACTTGGCAGAGATTTTATAGCATTTATCAGAAACCCGTTAGAAAAAGCTCCATAACAAATGGATGCAGCCGACTCCTTACAGTCGCGGCTGATCCTGTCGTTAGGGCCGAATAAGAACACAGATGGACAGTAAACTAGCTAAGGCAGTAGCCGCCAAAATCGAGGAAATGCAGTCATTAATGATTGCCTACGTGACCGGCGAAAGAACGGATGAACAGCCTTATGCGTATAAAACGCTGTACGACGAGGTCTACCTTGATCTAGAAGATTCAAAATACGAAAACCCAAATCCGCATAAGTCTCTAGAAGTGTTTTGGTCTTATTGCAAACTACAAGCTATGTATACATGGGCTTCTCGGAGAGCCTACGTACGAGAGTTATACTCCGACATACTTTTGGAATTAGAGCGAATTCAAAGGCATGTGGCATCCTCAAGGAATTGGAAAAAAGCCAACGATGCCCTTAATGACGAGTTGAGTCCGGTTCGTACTCAGTGGCTAAAGGCGAAGAACTTTATCTATTCGTCATCTCCTGATTACGAGAACGCGATTAAAGAGGCAATAAACTCCATTGAGTCTTGTCTTATGGTATTGCTTCAAACCCCCAATGGCACTCTGGGTAAGCTGATTAAGTCCGCTAATCTGGATCCAGATATCGAGAGATTGGTATCTCAAGCCTACGGGTTAACCAGCAATATGGCCTTTGTGCGGCATGGAGGAACATCCAACCAGGGGATAGCCAAGGAAGAGGCCGAATTCTTTCTCGAGTTTTCGGCAACTGCCATCGTATATATCACGGCCAAGCTCAAGAAATGAGTGCTCAGGGCCCTAACAAAAACATCAACTACGCGCCTTCGGCGCCGGACGCTCATTCTTCGCGCCGGTTATGTTGGCGTTATCTGGAAAGGAAGATATGGACGAAGAGATGAGACAATCGGCGCTGTTCCAGAAGCTCGTGACAGACATTCCGAATATGGAAGAGGATCTCCACGTCTTCTCTGCTGAATGCGAGGAAATAAACCGAATGATCGCTTTCCGTGACTGGCTCAGAACACACGAAGATGACAGAATTTTGTATGAAAAGACAAAACTCGAGCTGGCCGCGCAAAGATGGAAGTACGTCCAGGACTATGCGGATGCGAAATCT
>JAGYNL010000134.1 GCA_018399865.1 Candidatus Bipolaricaulota bacterium
GATAACTCGTGAAGCAGTAGATCCGTTAATTTCCCAGGCTGTAGCCAAAGGGCTAAGTATTGAGCTTAGCACTAATCACTCCGCAGTGAATGCATATGCGGACCCAAGAGCAGTGGTCCAGATTGTAACGAATATTGTAAACAATGCTGTTTCCTATACCCCTAGTGGGGGAAAGATAAAGGTATGCGTTTCTTCTTGTCCGAAAGCAGGAAAGATAGCTGTTTTAGACACAGGAATGGGCATTCCCGAGAAAGAGCGCGACCTGGTGTTCAGTGAGTTTCACCGATCAGAGAAGGCCCGCAGACTCAAGGCCAATGGAAGCGGCCTTGGGCTATCTATCGTGAAGCGCTTGGTAAGTGAAATGAAAGGCAAGATCTGGGTGGAGAGCAATGGGGAAGGCGAAGGTAGCGCTTTCTTTGTGTTGCTTCCAGCAACTTCGCTGACGGATGCTGGGGGAGAGAATCATCATGAAACTACTGATATGTGAAGATGAGCCTGATATTACTGAGATTATTTCCTTATCACTGATAGCTGAGGGTTACGATGTGGATAAGACTGCTACTGGCGAGGAATTGCTGAGCAGATTTGATGAACTGAATCCTGATCTTGTTCTTCTAGATATCAAGCTTCCCGGAATGGATGGATGGGAGGTTCTAGAATGGATTCGCGCTAGAAGCAACTGCCCTGTGATTATGCTAACTGCATACGATAGCCTGGAAGACAAGGTGCATGGACTTTCTCATGGAGCGGATGACTACATAGGAAAACCGTTTAAGCTTGCCGAGGTTAAAGCACGTATTAATGCAGTGTTACGCCGTTCTCTCCCTGTAGAAAAGAAAAGACCTTTGGAGATAGACAACGCGCGCAAGGTAGTAATCCTTAAGGGGCGTGAAGTAAGTTTATCACCCAAGGAGTATGCATTGATTGGCCTTCTTGCCTCAGAATCAGGACGCGTCTACTCTCACCAGGAAATTCTCTCTGTCCTATGGCCGGGCAATCGCTATGCAGGTTTTCAGGATGTGCAAAAGTATGTATACCTGCTTCGTAAGAAAATTGAAGATAACCCTTATAATCCCCAGTTGATACTAACGGTTCGGGGTTTTGGTTATCGACTCAATAATTAGTCCGGCACCAATTTGAAACTGCTCTGGTTTGACTAGTACTGGCTAGCGTCCTAATTATGATCTGTGGCAACTAGACATACTTCCTAAAAGCAAAATGTAGCTTATTTGTAGGTTGCATTGTGCATTTCAGCTCAGTTGTAGTGCATATCCGTTTTTTACTATCTTGTCTTGTAGGTCACTAGGAAATGTCGGCAGTGCTATAAGGCGCTATCTGCTGTGGATGTAAAAGGCTTGGTTTCCCGGTTAATGGGTCTATCTGTTGACGTGGGCTTCATTAAATATCCATCTTAGGATAGGTAGAATATGGAAATGAATCATGAGGATCCTCAGGGGAAGACTTGCTTTTTTGTGAGTGAAGTTTTGCTGCTTCAAGTTAGTTGCCAGATTTACTGCATTATCGGATAATGAAGACTCCATAAGGGCTTTACTGAGAGGTATAGATGCCTGAGCTACCTGATCTTGAGACACTAAAAGAAGTATTGGAGAGAAGGATCTTGGGGCGGGAGATTCTAGATGCATCTGCTGTCCGAGCCAAGATTGTCAAATCTAAAGACCTGTCACTTGATCGTCTACCCGGAAAGAAATTCTCAGCTGTTTGTCGCAGAGGCAAGTACCTCATCTTCACTCTGGAGGACAAGCTCCATCTGGTAACTCACTTAATGCTTGCTGGCCGGTTTGTATTATGTGGAAGTGACACAAGGCTCACTAAAGCAACAGGGCTCCGGATTACGTTTGTAGATGGTGAAGACCTTCGCCTTATTGAAAATGGCAACATCAAACTTGTTGAGGTCTATGTGGTTACCCAGCTAAGTGATGTTGGAGGAATCACTGCTGCTGGAGTAGAGCCACTTTCTACTGCATTTACTTTCGATATGCTAAAAGAGCTCGTATGTGGTCGTAGATGTCATGTGAAGAAGCTTCTCACTGATCAGCGCGTCGTAGCCGGCATTGGGAGTGCTTATGCTGATGAGATAATGTTTGCGGCCCGTATTTCTCCGGTGCGCTACGTGAACACGCTAACGGATTTGGAGCTTGCGCGGTTGCACAAGGCGATAGTGGGAGTGCTGAGGGAAGCGATTGAACAAATCCGCAAACAGATTCATAACAGCTTGTTTACGGACGATATACGGGATTTCCTTAAGGTGTACAAGCGCACAGGCGAGCCATGCTTGGTCTGCGGCGCCAAGATATCAGAGATACGCTATGCCAATACCCGGACTTATTACTGCCCGGTCTGTCAAGGAAGCGAAAATCAGCTCGGTTAGTCACGAAATCTTCAGCCCTAAGCACGTTTTACTCACAATTTAGCGATGAATTCAACTACAGAATCGATTTCCTCTTCGGTGTTAAAGAAGTGGACTGCCAAACGTAAACCACCTGCTCTAGGGTGAGCAACGATGCGTGCATGCCTTAACTTTTGTTTAAGCTTCTTTGTCTCTTTAGGATTAGAAAGGTCGTAGGGAACCCTGACTGTGACTATCCCTGCCAGGTCTTCTGGTTTCGTAGAGGAGATAATACCTATGTTGGCTGCTTGTAATTGCTTGATTAAGTAAGCCACAAGTCCAGCTATTCTCTCCTCTATATCTTTGCTCCCCAGTTCCAACATGTATGAAAGCGAAGAGGAAAAACCCTTTATAGGAATTGGCGAAAGCCCCTGTGGTTGGAAACGTTGTGCATTTCTAGGCAAAGGCGCATCCTCCACGGTTTGCTCCTTCCCAGATACAAACGCGTTCCATGCTTTGTCGTGAGCAGTAGCTGTAATATCTCTGTTATCTATGGTTGCTGGTTCGAGGGTCTGGGCAAGTGCTTGGCGTATGTAGACAAAGCCAGTTCCTATAGGACCGCATAGCCATTTCTCTCCGCTTGTTGCTAGGACATCTATTCCCATGGCCTGAACATCAATTGGTAGCACCCCGATAGATTGGCTAGCATCCACACAGATCATTCCCCCGGTTTTGTGCACTGCTTCTGCCAAGGCTTGTATATCACTGCGAAACCCGGTAGTGCACTCTACGTGACTCACTGCAATAACACGGGTTCTTTGATCAATAGCTTCAATCATATTGGATAGAGGAACACCCTTCTCCTTTGAGCTAACGACGCGCAGTTCCAATCCATGCTTATTTGCTTGGTGAATCCATGGGAAGGCATTCCACGGATAGTCATTGCCGCTGACTACAATGTTATCTTGACGCTTCCATTTGATTGCTCCTGCGAACAGATTGATCCCTGAAGAGGCGCACGATGTAGCAACTATCTCCTCCGCAAGCGAGTTTATCATTTCTGCTGCCAGTGAACAGGCTTCCGCGACGGGATCCTGTTGCCAGGCTTCAGGAGAGAAGTCTACTCGTAGTTCTTTGGAGTAGCGTTGCATGGTTACCATTGCCACTCGAGGCAGCGGTCCTACACTGGCAGATCCGAAGAAAGTCATCTTGTGGAGAGCAGGGAAATCGTTACGGATTCTTTCAATGTTGTACATGTTTTCCTTTGATAGTACTCTAACCTTATTGAATGAATTACGCAATGGAGGAGGCGTGAAAACAGGACCATATAAGGATATCTACGATGTAGTGCGCAGAGTTCCACCTGGAAAAGTGGCAACCTACGGTCAGATTGCTTGCATTATTGGCCAACCGGGCAAGGCTAGACACGTCGGATGGGCGTTGGCAGCTCTACGTAATACTAGCCCTGGCGAGCCAGTGCCCTGGCAGCGCGTGGTTAATGCTCGCGGGGAAGCCCCCATTGGTCACCAGCAGGTGGTCATACTTCAGGGGGAAGGAATCGAGTTTGATCAAGACGGACGGATCGACCTGGAAGTATTTGGTTGGAATGATCTGTAATCATGCGGCGATTTATGCATTCTGTTTTAAGGAAATCAACAAAAGAGCTGGGTTTACCTTTTTGGTTTTTGAGGGTTTTCTGCTTCATGTTTTGTTCAGAAGCGATGTGCTGGAGTACTGGTTTTTAGTTGCTGCGTGAACTAGATTTCTGTTGATTGGTTAGATATCTGTTTTTGGGTTTGTGATGAGATTAATAGCTGATTTGCACATTCATTCTCGTTTTAGCCGCGGCACTAGTCCGAAGATCGACTTACCCTCCCTTGCGCATTGGGCAAAGATCAAAGGTATAGGCCTTCTTGGCAGCGGTGACTTCACCCATCCTCAATGGTCAAAAGAGCTTAAGAAGGGCCTCAGGCCTGATGGCAGCGGCCTGTACTTTTACGAAAACGTGCGATTCATGCTCACAACGGAGATCAGCGCCATATGGAGTCAGGATGGGAAGGTACGCAAAGTACACATGCTGGTTCTGGCTCCATCATTTGACGTGGTTGAGCGGATAAGCCGCGACTTAAGCTTGATAGGAAACCTTGCCTCTGATGGCCGCCCAATTTTAGGCATGTCAGCAAGACAGCTAGCAGAGATCGTTTGGAATGCAGAAGAATCGGCAGAGCTGATTCCAGCTCACATTTGGACACCTTGGTTTTCTGTGTTTGGTTCCAGGTCCGGATTCGATTCCGTTGAGGATTGTTTCGGTCCGTACTCACCTCGCATATTTGCGGTGGAAACAGGCCTATCAAGTGATCCGCCTATGAACTGGCGCCTATCAGCGCTGGACCGGGTAACGCTGATTTCTAATTCTGATGCACATTCGCTGAACAAGTTAGGGCGTGAAGCAACGGTATTTGATCTTGAGGATGTTAGCTACTCAGCTATTATTGAGTCGTTGAAGACCCGAGATCCCAGGCACTTCTTGGGGACCATCGAGTTCTACCCTCAGGAGGGCAAGTATCACTATGATGGCCACCGTAAATGTGGAGTAGTGTTATCCCCGCAGGAGTCAATGGCGCTTGGTAACATCTGCCCCGTGTGCGGCAAGCCGCTTACAATAGGCGTGATGCACCGAGTAGAGGATCTTGCAGATCGCCAAGATATGGGGTCAGTAAAAGATAGGCCTTCATATCGTAGCCTTGTTCCACTAGAGGAAATTATATCTCAGGCACTAGGCGTGGGCGTTAATAGCAAGAGTGTTACAAGGCATTATCTAAGCTTAATTGAGCGGTTTGGTAGCGAATTTGGCATCCTTATGGATTTACCGTTGAGCGATATCAAAGATAGAGTCAACCCACGTATAGCGCAAGGAATATCGCAAGTAAGATCAGGAGAAGTAATGATTACTCCCGGTTATGACGGCGTGTACGGGAGTGTACACATCCCATTTCAACCAGACTAGACAATCGGCCGGTAGAGCCTCTATTTACATAAGCCTCACTACAAGAACCAGCTTAAACAACTGATATAGCAGTACTATAGGGGTTCAATCACTTAATGACTTCTCTAAGCTTCTTGTAATTTCTTTGCTATAGCAAGCTAGGCGATACGTAGTATTTGCTTAGCTTTTTCTACTTGGTCTACTGTAAGGACAATTTGGTTTTTCTCCACGGATGAATAGGCAGATAAGACATTGATGTTCTCCCTGCTCATTCGGCCCAACAGTGTTGCCAGTTCGCCAGGGCGGTTAGTAAGGTCTAGCACTAAAGCCTCTTTTTCCTCGAAGTCTACCTGGGCATCGCGCAGGAGCTTTCGCGCAGTTGCCGGATTGTCTGTTACCAGGCAGATGACTCCTTCCTCTAACACTGTCACCCCGGCTATTCCCTCGATGTTGACATGTTCGTTTCCCAAAGCCTCAGCGATCTCGACTAGACTTCCAGGGCAGTTACCGATAGTAAACGAGAACTCTTTCACGAGACTCACCTCCGCTTGCTATGATAGCGACGAGTTTGCTTTGCACACAAGTGTCAAATGAACGCTTGTTCGACTTGCTCTCGCATAATCGTTTTCGACTCCTCGGAGCTAAATGCTGCATTGGCGCTGTTGAGAAGTATGCTCTTTACTTGATTAGGGGAAAGAGAGAAAGCCACAATCATCTTCTCTAGTTCATGCGTTACGTCAATACGCGACATCAATCGATTATCAGTGTTTATGGTTACAGGAATTCCTTCATCGAAGTATCTTCCAAACGGGTGTTCGCTGTAGGAGTTCATAAACCCGGAGATCTGGAGATTGCTAGTAGGACAGACTTCAAGCGCAATCCCTCTTTGGCGAACGATGGTTTCTGTTTCCGGATCTTGGTATAGATATACGCCGTGGCCGATCCTCTCAGCACCCAAGTCAATTGCTTCTTTGATCTGCTCTGGACAGCAGCCTTCTCCAGCGTGAATTGTAACGTGAACTCCTGCTTTCTTGGCCTCTGCTATAGCTTCGCCATGCAAAGCGGGTGGGAAAGCGCTCTCTGGCCCGGCTAGATCGAACCCGATCACTCCCCTTTGCAGGTACTCGGCAGCAAGTTGTGCTGTCTTAATCAAACAGTCGGTAGATTCTTGTTTCATCCCGCATAGTATTAGACCTGTTTTGATTGGATACACGCTCTCTGCACGATGCATTCCTGCAAGAACTGCTTCCACCACTTGCTGTGGCCGTAACCCTTCTACTAGGTGAAGCAAGGGCGCAAATCTAATCTCCATGTAGATGACATTCTCTCTTGCCGCATCCTCACATAGCTCGTAGGCTGCTCTTTCCAATGCTATCTGGCTTTGTAGCACTGCCACGGTGATCTTGAAGGCCTGAAGATACTCCTCCAGACTGCAGCGCTGTGGAGGCGTAAGGGCCTGACGCAGATCTAAATCACCTGAAAGCCGCTGTTCTACACTGGAGCCCCGGGCAAGCTCGACGACAGTTGCTAGCCGCATTGATCCATCTAAGTGCACATGAAGGTCAAACTTGGGAAGATCTTGCACCCAATCAGCCATGTCCCTCTTTTCTTGCGTATCCATCTTATGGTTCACCAGATTTTCTCCCGGAACATTTGTAGAAAATAGCTTGTTTAGTGATCCTTAAGTTTTGCTTTTGCTGAGGCAACCTTCTTATCTATCCCATTTATCACACCCTTACGTTCATCTATCTTTATCGAAACAGAGATTCGCTGTGCTCGCTCAAGCATTCGATCTCTACATTCCTTGATTACCCTCATTACCTCATCCCAGTTTCCTTCTATATTAGTCCCCATTGAATGGTGTTCGTATGCCAGCCCACTTTCCTCGATGATTTTGAACATATCTGCAACATAGGAGCTAAGCGACTCACCCACGCCAACTGGAGAAATCGTGAAGTCAACTATCATTATTTCCTTAGTATTCCAGTTCCCAATCAGCCTGGTCTCCTGCACCTACAATGGTTATTATGCGAGCCTTTGGGTCAAGTGTTACATATGCCCATGAAGGGGCGCTTCCGTTTTCATCTGCTAATTGGTCAAATTCTATGTAATGGATGCCGTTTATTACGTTGTGGTCATTTTCATGGTCGTGGCCTTGAAAAACAGCGATTACCACGCCGGAGTCTTCCATGACTTTCTGTACTTCCTTGTTGTGAATGATTTCGGGCCCGCCACCAGAGAGCAGGTCTTCATCAACGTCTAGCCGCTGATGAACACACACGATGGTTGGTTTGTCAGTTGACGCAAGATCGCTTTCCAACCAATCGATCTCGGGTTGTGGTATGTTTCCTTGAACTACCCAAAACGCGTGCCCTAAGTCATTGCCGTGCTTGTCATACTGCGCGTCAAGAATCACGAAGTGATATGCACCAGCATCGAAACTGCCGAAGGTTGAACTGGCCGCTGTGTGAGTGACGAACTCCTCCTTGGATAGATCGTAGACATCGTGGTTTCCTAGCAGGTAGTAGCGGGGAGCTTCAATCTTGGCGTATATAGACTCCGCTTCATCGAGGATACTTACTATGCGCGCTGGATCTCCCATAGGTACTCCCATTACGTAATTGCCGTTTACGAAGTCGCCCAGCTGGATGACAAGGTCTGCTGGCCAATCGTTCATCGCTTGGACGCATGCCTCCAATCTCTGCTTAAAATCGGTCATGATCTTTCCCTCAACTGGTGAATCCGTATCATGTGCGTGTAGGTCAGCAAAGATACCAACTCGTAGTACATTGTTGTCTGGATCATTTGCTACACTTAACAATCCAAGGCTGATCACAAGGGCACCTTCGAGCAGTAACAACACTAATAGCTTTATTGTTTTCATTTTGTCCTCCTATATCTGTGGGTCGTATCAGCCTAGCACCAATGTCAGCAGTTGACAAGCTTCTTATAGATGGTACCTTAGTGTGAACTTGTAACAAGGAGACAACAAAATGGAGATCAGTCGGCTTCAAAGCCAGGTGCACCAGACTGCGCTTGAGCA
>JAGYNL010000135.1 GCA_018399865.1 Candidatus Bipolaricaulota bacterium
AGAGATTCCACGCGCTATGGCAGAGGCCTTCCGCAAAGGGCATCTAGGAATCATGGATTACTACAGAATGAAAAACATACAGGCCGATACGCAGATGCGGGAGGGGCTAGCTCCCAAGAAGGGACCTTCATCTACCGGAAGGGAGGAAGGTTAAATGGCCGAGCAAGATGTTGTATCTATGGTGCTTAGCCTGCTGAAGCAAGACCCGCGGGCAGGTATCTTGCTTTTGGAGATTCTTGGTCAACCGCTGGGCCTTGGAAACCTGCCTGCTAGGCTCTGGGAGATTTAGCAAAGCAGATACCTTATAGTTACGTCTAGACGTATGATGGCAGCATTATACATCAGGGCGAAGACGTTTACTGAAATAGGTTATGTCGTCGTGCCTTTTGTAGCCAAGGTGGTCAAAAACGTTCATAGATGTCTGGTTCCAGTCCTCAATTTGGCAGGCAAAGATCTCAATTCCACGAGATAGAAGCTGTTTTTCAGCTTCTTGTACTAGCATCCTAGCGATACCACGTTTTCGGTAATCGGGCGAGACAGCCAGGCGATTTAGCCAGCCCTTTCTTCCATCGTGGGTGGCCAGAATTGCTCCAATCATCCTTTTCTTATCTTCAGCCACCAGGTAGATAGAGCAGTCTCCCTCGATCTGTAAGGCGATATTCTGCCTGGTGTCTCGTCCATTCGGCCGATAGGAAAGGCCTGATTCTTGCCATAAGTTACATAAAGTGTCGTAATCCGCAATATCAAGTTTACGAATGCTGACCATCAATCATCCTGCCGTTACTGATATTCCTTCCAGCCGTAGATAGGGAAGGGTAAGGTTGAAAGTACGCTCTCGTTCCTTGGAGACACCCGATAGTTTATTCAGCGCCTCAAACCCGTTTCCGGCTATTAGAGTACCCTTGATAGGTCGAGAGATTTTGCCATTTTCGATTAGGTATCCTCCTTTGGCTACTCCGGAGAAATCACCCGAGACGGGGTCAGCTCGGCCTGAGAAGCGTGTTACAAGCACCCCTTTATCAATTTCAGAAATGAGCTCGTCTTTGCTCTTTTCACCAGGAAGAATCTCGAAATTGGAAGGGCCGATTTGGGGAACTGAGCGTGCTGAACCGGAGGCGTGACCAGTGTTCTGCATTCCTAGGGCTTTGGCAGTGTAAGTATTGTGCATAAATGAATTAAGCTTGCCGTCTTCGATAAGGACAAGGCGCTTGTGCGGCACGCCTTCTCTGTCAAACGACGCGGTTCCCACGCCATTTGGCATCAGTCCGTCATCTGCAACAGTTATGAGGTCTGATGCGATCTTGCTTCCAAGCATATCTTTCCAGCGGCTCATCCCCCTCAATACATTCCTAGCGTTTGCTTGGAATAGGATCAGGGACGCGAACAAATCCTGAGCAGCGTTTGGAGAGAGGAGTATTTGCCCGTTGAAGCTGATGCCTTTTTCTGCTCCTAGTGATCCCAGGGCGTTATTACAAGCACGGGTGGTTATCGGTTCTACATCTATTTCATCACAACTCCGCGTTGCGCCAAACTGGTAGTCCATGTTTGATACCTGCTCACCGTCGCGTGCGGTGGCAAGGGCGAAGTAGAAGAAAAGGCTCTGAGGCTCTTCCCATGATACACCGTGCGAATTGACCAAGGCCCTATTTCCAATCTGAACCGAGAATTCGCCATCTCCGAGGATTAACCGGCTGTCGATTGAACGTGCTATATCGAGCATCTTGAGGGCTTGCTTAACCGCGCGGTCTATTGTGAACTCCTCTGCTGCAGGGTCATATATGCCAGAAACGTATTCTTTTTCTACTTGCTCGGGAAGGCAGTTGTTCTCGTCTTTAGGGGAGGCTTTTGCAAGTGTCAATGCGTCAATACATGTTTCATCTAGCTTTGTCGGGTCATTGGTAGAGGCAAAGCCACTGCTGGTTTTTGAGAAAGCGCGTATTCCTATCATAGTCTCGTTCTGGGAGCGGGAAACCTGCAGATCGTTTTTCTCGATTACCACAGTGAGAGTGCGTACAGACTCCGCGTATACCTCAACTTCATCGGCGCCCTTCTTGATTGTGCGATTGAGCGCATCCTTACATAAATTTGTTAGCTTCTTGTTCATTGTTGACGCCCCCCTATAGTCACTGAACAGCGCAGGTGTGGGCCTCCGGCATCTACCTTTGCTAGTTGCCCTTTTCCACAGTGACCAGCGCCAAGACCCCAGGTGAAATCATCTGCTACAGCATCGACAGATTGAAGAACCTCGAAGGCGTTGCCGGATATGGTTACCCCACGGACCAGCTTCCCGATTTTGCCATTAACTATTTCATGCGCTTCTCGTACGCCAAACATAAACTCAGCATTTGAGTCGGCCTGTCCACCTCCGCCCAACCCCTGCAAGTAATAGCCGTGCTTTACATTGGCGAATAAATCTTCTTTTGAGGAGGTGCCTGGTTCTATGTATGTGTTTCTCATGCGGATTATCGGCTCATCAGAATACTCAAACGCGCGAGCATTACCTGTTGGCTCAACACCGTAGTAGGCTGCGCTCTCCCGGCTGTGTAAGTAGGAACGCAAGATGCCGTGATCGATAATTACCGTTCGGCCAGTCTTTACGCCTTCATCATCAACCAGGACCTCTCCGGCTGCGTGCGGCATGAAGACAGATGGTCCGCTGTCGCATAGTGTTACCAGCTCTGAGGCTACACGCTTGCCGATCTTTCCGCTTGTGATGGCTCCGCCGCGAACCAAATCAGCCTCCACAGTGTGGCCAATTGCTTCGTGGCTTAGTACACCAACTAACCCAGGATCGAGGACTACCGTAGCCTTCTCACCTGTAGCATACTCTGCACGCAATTGATCTACTGCCAGCTTTGCTGCCTTTTGGGCCATCTCCTCGGGGGTGTATCTTAGAAACAGGTCGGCGTAACCGCCGCTGACGCCGACTGAGTCCATGCCCATGGCCTGGTCTCCATCTTTCTGGGCAACTGCAAGGACACGAAAATCAGGTTTGGCATCTATTATGTGTGTTGCTGCACCATCTGAGGTAACAATCACTTTCTCGTCTTGCAGTTCTGAGTAAGCTGCAGACGATGACACGATCTCTTTGGCTGCGCGGCGAACAATTTGGTCGGTGCGAGTGACTAGTTCTAGTTTCTCTATCAGTGTGTGGTTATCGAGTGGATCATCGGTCTTGACGGAAAAAGTACCTGATGCCAAAGCAACCTTTGGAAAACCGGCGATCTTATCTTTCTTGCCCAGTGCTGAGACACGGGCCGCAGTCTGTGCCTCGCTCACTGCATTCATGATTCCTTTCTCTGAAAGATCGGTAGTGCTAGCGAATCCGAACACTCCATCGACAAGCGCGCGTACACCTACGCCGGTCAGAAAAAGCGTTGATGACTCCTCTAGCTGACCGTTTCGCACGAAAATTCTTTTTGATCGGCGCGTGTGATAGCGTAGCTCCACCCATACTGTGCCACGAGTTGCTATCTCTTGCAGTAATTGCAGCATCCTCCCTCCTTTCTTGGCATGCTGGAAAGCGTCACAAGATTCTAGTCTTGTTAAGCGTTGGTAGCAAGCGGAACAGGCTCAACTAGCTGTCTATGCATATAAAAAAACAGGACACGTTACCCCTGTTTTGCGGTCGCACGCCCTGGCTTGTATAGGTATAACTTACTATTCTGAAGCCTGGGAGGATAAGTGCTCAGACGAAGGATAGTGTTATTACTGGTACTTCCAGTTGTTCTAATTGGCCTTGCTACCCAGGGCGGGATTCCTTTGTCTTTCGGTTTTGGTGTTAGAGCGCCTGCAAGCTTATCGGTCGACTGGGATCAGTCCTTCTCGTTTCTTTCTATGGAGTTTCTTTCCGATCCGAACCTCACTTTTTTGTTTTCGTTCGGGACGTATCCAAATGACTTTCCCAACTTGTTTGAGAGTGCGGTGGATATCGTAGTTAAAGGATGGGCGGGTCCCCTGGCTTTCTACGCTGGCGGAGGCGTTGTTTTCCAATGGATTCCAGTAGCAGGCACATGGACGCCGCTTATTAACGTCACTGCTGGTATGCAGCTTTGGATGATTGACTCTGTAAACATTACAGCAAGTGTAGGCTCATTGGACACTCTACCTCCTAGCTGGACCTTTTCTCCAGAAGTTTCCCTTGGTCTGAATTTCTCGCTGTGTCCCCAGAAGCCTTGTTCATTGGGTGAAGAGAATGGTTTTTATCTGTGGACGGTTGTGGGACTAATAATAGCTGGCCTATTTGTGTATTATCAGCATAGCTGAAGCGCAACTGTCCCCGTTGCCTGGGTCTTTAATTTCACTACTAGGAAGGCTTCACATAGCCTTTTTTTTGTGGTATACTAAAAGCGCGAGACTGAGGGATGAGAGACCAAGAGGCGGGCGATAACGTAGCAGTATGTACTATTAAGATGCTGTTTTGATGGGATCGGAGGCCCTCCGGGGTCGTCCGATCTTGTCACGTTAGTCATTTTGAAAACTGCACAGGCAGAAGGCAGACGATCGGGAGGAAAGGATGAAAGAAGCTAGGAAGACCAAAGAGCCACGGCCGACCATTGACCTAGCGGCGCATTTGAGTGCGAGGACGGATAACAAGCGTGATGTGCGGGAACGCTCCTCACGTTCTGACAATCCTATTCGTACATATTTTGGCGAGATTAGCCGCGTTCCGCTCTTGACAAGAGAGGATGAAGTTGTTCTTGCTAAGCGCATTGAAGCAGGGGATAAGCGCGCCAAAGAAGAGCTGGCCGAGGCCAATCTTAGGCTTGTGGTATCGATTGCCAAGAAATACCGCGGTTGCGGTCTGCCTTTCCTTGATCTGATCCAGGAGGGAAACCTTGGGTTGATGAAGGCTATTGAGAAATTTGACTACACGAAGGGTTACAAATTCTCTACCTATGCGACATGGTGGATCAGGCAGGCAATACTGCGCGCGATCACTAACCGCTCACGTACGATTCGTGTTCCAACGCACATAAATGAGCTCATTCGCAAGATTTACCAGTTGGAGTGGAGCCATCTTAAAGAGACAGGGGACATGCCTTCTTCTGAAAATATGGCAGTTGAGCTGGAGACAACCGAGGAGAACATAATCAAGGCTAAGAAGACAGCCCAGAGCATGACATCCTTGGACATGCCTATGGGATACGACGACGACGGCTCCGTACTGGGGGATTTTATCGAAGATAGTTCGGTCGAATCGCCGGAGAGAGAGACCTTTGAACATCTCCTTGTCAAAGAGCTGGAGCAAGCGCTGGATGAGCGCTTGACGGATCGGGAGAAGCGTATCATCGAACTAAGGTATGGATTAAACGACTATCAACCCCGCACGCTGGATGAAGTGGGGGTTGAATTTGGTATCAGCAGAGAGAGGGTCAGGCAGATTCAGAAGGAGGCATTGGCCAAGCTTCAAGACTCAGGCCTAAAGCACCGTCTAGAATGGCTTAAGCTCCTCTCAGAGCATGCCTAAACAGGTTGTAGAAGGCTTGAGCACAGCTTTCTGAGATTAGCTGACAATTTAAGGCTCCCCGTCAATGGGGAGCCTTCTATTGCTAGAATAACGCAACGAGTTTTGTTTTCCCGTAAGTTACTGTATAGGCTTAACTTAAGCGTAGCTTTATGAAACACGCTGGCGGTGCTCTTTTCAGCCGCTGAGTCTGCTGGAAAATGGTTTAGGTGCCTTTGTGGCGCGCGCAGCTTGTCTGCCACGTTAAGGTGATTTTAGCCATAAAAACCCCAACGTTGCACGCCCCGGTGAAATAAACGAGAAGGCAGCCATTTCACAGGGCGGGCAAGGTACAACGCTACATAA